>NZ_QNUD01000006.1:0-129585 GCF_008042405.1 Bacillus sp. SH7-1 | reverse complement strand
GATCCCGCTAGGCTCCACTTTATTTATTATATGTCTCGGAGGTATACCCAAGTTCGGCTGAAGGGATCGGTCTTGAAAACCGACAGGCGGTGAGAATCGCGCGGGGGTTCGAATCCCTCTACCTCCTCCATTTTATTTTTAAATGGTTTAGACATAAATAATAAAATATTTCTTTTTTCCTTCATGGAGGTATACCCAAGTTCGGCTGAAGGGATCGGTCTTGAAAACCGACAGGCGGCGAGAGTCGCGCGGGGGTTCGAATCCCTCTACCTCCTCCATTTTTTAAAAATATTATATTGTCGCGGGGTGGAGCAGCACGGTAGCTCGTCGGGCTCATAACCCGAAGGTCGCAGGTTCAAATCCTGTCCCCGCAACCAAATGGTCCCGTGGTGTAGTGGTTAACATGCCTGCCTGTCACGCAGGAGATCGCCGGTTCGACCCCGGTCGGGACCGCCATTTATGTTGGCTCGGTAGCTCAGTCGGTAGAGCAGAGGACTGAAAATCCTCGTGTCGGCGGTTCGATTCCGTCCCGAGCCACCATTTTTTTATGCCGACTTAGCTCAATTGGTAGAGCAACTGACTTGTAATCAGTAGGTTGGGGGTTCAAGTCCTCTAGTCGGCATCCTTTAGGGGCATAGTTTAAAGGTAGAACTGAGGTCTCCAAAACCTCCAGTGTGGGTTCGATTCCTACTGCCCCTGTAAAGTATATGGGCCTATAGCTCAGCTGGTTAGAGCGCACGCCTGATAAGCGTGAGGTCGATGGTTCGAGTCCATTTAGGCCCACCATATATTATTCCGCAGTAGCTCAGTGGTAGAGCTATCGGCTGTTAACCGATCGGTCGTAGGTTCGAGTCCTACCTGCGGAGCCATGGCCCGTTGGTCAAGTGGTTAAGACACCGCCCTTTCACGGCGGTAACACGGGTTCGAATCCCGTACGGGTCATAAAAAAAGAGTCAGCACATTGCTGACTCTTTTTTATTGTGCGCTAATCCTCTTTTATCTACTGATTTTCCTGAAATAAATAAAGGGATTTAGGAAAAACTATGGTATGTATAAAAAGGAGGAGACAAAAATGACACGAGTGAGAGACCTTATGAGTACTCATATTGTACATTGTACACCGCTAGACAATGTATACGAGGCTGCTGTAAAGATGAAAGAAGAATCGATTGGATTGATTCCGGTTGTTGAAAATGAGCAAGTTGTTGGGCTTGTTACGGATCGCGATTTAGTTGTTAGAGGCATTGCTGAGAAACATCCTGGATCTAATAAAATTACAAATGTAATGACAACAAATATTGTTTCAGTTGCTCCAGATGATTCTATTGAAAAAGCTACAGAGTTAATGGCACAGTATCAAATTAGACGATTACCAGTAGTTGAAAGTGGTCAACTTGTTGGGATGCTAGCATTAGGTGATTTAGCTACAAGAGAATCGGCAGATGATCAAGCGGGATTCGCTTTAAGTGAAATCTCGGAGCATACGGAATGAAGAGAGACTTTAATTAGTGGGATAAGTTACGTATAAAAATCAGATGCATTATTCTAGTATATATGGATTAAACTAATATGTTAGCATGATGTATCTGAGCCATTATATAATAAGTATACGGTTAATAATTTCGACAGTTTATTTAAATTTGTCATTCCTAATTTTAAATAAGAGAAAAAATGATATACTGATAGATATAAGTATTATGAAAGATTTCGAATATAACAATATTTACTATTAATGATGTAATAATGGATTAATATTTCCTATGTAGACAAAAGGGAAGGGGAATTATATGAAAGCTGTACAGCGCGATCCAAATTGGAATTTGGTTACAGATACATATATAGAACCAAATAATTTCGCTGAATTATTTTCTTTGCTTGTACCTTGTCATCCAAAAGGTGAAGGGAAAGAACGAACTATATTAGTGTGGAAAGAAAAAGAATTTTATAAAGAAGAAAATTTAGCGGCATTTATCGTATATGGAATGAATAAAGCAAAGAATTTACCACAGTTTCATAAAGATGAAATTCCAACTTTAGTACGTATTCTTCGCTTATGCCAAGAGATTGGTTGGTATGAAGAAGCAAATACTTTTATGGTAAATCAAGGACTAGCTGAGTTTGTTCACACTTCATTGGAATATGAAACGTGGGATCTTTTGACGCAAGCGGTTGCTTTAAACTATTTAATTATTAAATATCGTATTGGTGAATTGACTGATGGGGATGTAGAAATTTGGGATAGAGTTAAATTTAATGAGAAATGTATAAAGGAGTGTAAACATCTATTATCCCATAAAGAAGTATTGGAATTTACATTCTTTTATATGTGTAAGAGAGCTAAGTTCCTATCAAAGGAACAATTAAATAGTGATATGATGAGTCTAGCGATGTATTGTAATACTTTTGTGTATGATTTATATACACATGACTTATTACGGAAATATCGTAAGTGTACAGACTTCCTATCATATTATGGACCTAGTCAAGCGGTATTAGCTTGTCAAAGAGCTGTACTTTCTCAAATTTCAGATCGATTAGACCCATTAAAGACTACTCATGTAGATGATTATTTATATGTAATGAAAGATATGATGGAGCATATGACGATAGGAATAATGGATCGATATGATCATTTTATCGGAAAGTTATTATCATATGTGCCATTTTTCGAAATGATTCAAGTTCCACAGCATGCATATTATTGTGAAGAATTACTGTATATTTGTAAGGGCATTGAATATAAAGAAGAAATATTACGCAATTATATATTTATACAATTACATGATTGTCTGCCATCATTCTTTAAACTATTTCTTAAAAATAAGCGTTACGCAACGATTCATGACATTCTGTTCTATTGGTGTGATGATGAACAAAGGATGAGCTTGGAGAAAAAATATAATCTTAGCTTTATTTATGAAAAATATGCTTGCGGATAAAGAGCATTTTTTATATAAAAAATTTATATAAATTAAAAAGGATCTCAATTTTATGTGAGATCCTTTTTTTATTAATAAAGCAAGAAGAACGCAATTAAGACGAGAAATAACATTCCATAAAGGAGAAATTGTGCCGTATTGCTTCCTTGTATACCAAAAAAAGTATTTATTTTTTTATATAAATTCAATATATATTTTAGTGGATTATCTTTGAAAGATTGGTACACAGTGTCTCCTCTTTCTAAGCTTCTTGTTCGTGTTTTTTGTTATTAGGGACATGAATGTATCTAGCTATGAATAGTAAAACAGCCATAAAGAACACAGGAAATACGGTAGATAAATAAAAACCATTACTAATAATATTTGTTATTAGGGCACTTAATAGAAAGATGGCATTATAAATATGTGCAATTTTTTGTTTTAGTTGAACTTGAAAGGATTCCATCATAATTTCTAAAGCGACAAAAGCAATGATAATAGATAAAAATACAGTATTTGTATTGTAAATGATTAAACAACAGATTAAACCTAAAAAGGCTAAGTATTCAATTAAGAGAGGTATATTGATATTGCGTGGCATACAATTTACCTAACTAAATATGGCAGTGGGTTTACTGCATTTGTTTTTTCAAAATTCCATTCTCCATTGTGTAATTCAAAATGAAGATGTTGCCCGTATGAATGACCTGTGTTTCCCATATGACCTACTAATTGTCCAGCTTGTACTTGATCGCCAGCTTGTACAGTGCGATCTTTCATATGAGCATAGACTGTTGTATATAGTTTCCCGTTTAGTTGATGAGCGATGAACACAACATTGCCATAGCTAGCTGAATAATATGATTTCACAACTTTACCTGCAGCCGCAGCTTGGATAGAGACATTACCCTGAGCTGCAATATCTATCCCATAATGCATTTGTTCCCAGCGCATATCAAAGGTTGAGCTAATTCTTCCTTGAGTAGGGAATTTGAAAACTGCTGGAATGGAAGTAGGTTGAGCTGTTTGAGTTTGTGATTGCGTTTGATTTTGCACCACATAATGCTTTGCTACATATCCGTATCCTGTGCCAAAACGAATTTTATACCAAGTTCCGACAGTTTCCACTACTTGTATTTGTGTACCATTTTGTAATGAACCAAGTAGTGCACTACTTGTACTAGCATTGCTACGTACATTAAGTTTAGGTGTTGCAACTGTGTATTTCGTATTATTTTGAACTGTGATGCCTTTTACTAAAGGCTGTGAACCATTAGACACGAATGCCTTTTGTACGTAACCTGTTTTGCCATTATGTAAAATTTTATACCACTCACCTTTTTCTTCTTGAATGGTAACGAATTTCCCATTTGGTAATACATCTAAAATTGAAGATTCTAAATTAGGTTCAGAACGAACGTTTAATGCATTGGCATTAACGATGTATTGATTATTAGATTGAAGTTTGTTTTTTAGTAGAATAGCATCTTTTTGTACGTAACCTGCTTTATTATTAACAGATACTTTATACCAGTCATTAGTTGTTTCAAGTATATTCACTTTCGTATTAAAGCGAATTGTATCAATTGATGAGCTATTTGCGTTATCTTGTGTATGTAAGGCTACTTGATCGACTTTGACATATCCAGTTTTCACGTTAGATAATTGTTCAGCGTTGGCTGTTTGTACAGTTGTTTCTCCCATAGAAGGAAGTAAAGAGGCAATTGCGACAGTAGTTGCTGTTAAAGCAGTAGCTTTCATATTCATATAATAGAGACCTCCTCTAGTTGTATAGTTGTAATTTTATTATAGTATAAAGATATAATATAGTGGGTGTATTCACATAAATGTAATATGAAATCAATAAAAAAATAAATTTTTTGAGGATAATGATTCCTTATTATCCAATTAATTAGGATATTAATTTCTAAGATAGAATATAAGTATTAAATAGTTTTGTTATTTTGTTGACAATTGAGAAAATTAAAACAGTTGATGATGTCTTATTACGGTGTTATACTGACAGTGATAATTTCATAGTTTGCTAGGAGAGCTGGTGTTGCCAGCTGAGAGTAGGCCGTAAGCCTTTGATCCTTTTCATTACCTGATCTAGATTATGCTAGCGTAGGGAAGCAATTCGGACACTAATAATGAGTCCCGTTTCTTTGCGTATAGAAACGGGGCTTTTTTATTTAAAAATTTCATATTGAAACCACTAGGGGTGCTTGTTGTGCTGAGAGAGGAATAATCCTTAACCCTTACAGACCTGATCTAGGTAATACTAGCGAAGGGAAGTGGAGCAACGAATAAATTATAATTTTATTTGCTGTAACCACTTCTTATTTAGAAGTGGTTTTTTATTTAGATATATGAATTGAAAGGGGATAGAGAAATGAAATTTTGCGATAGATTATTAGAAACTGTACAACCAGTTTGGGAGATGAGTCATAATCATCCGTTTGTAGTAGGTATGGGAGATGGCACGTTAGAAAAAGATAAGTTTCAGTATTATATTATCCAAGATTATTTATATTTGTTAGATTATGCAAAGCTATATGCGATTGGTGTTGTAAAGGCAACGAATCCACAAGTAATGGGGAAATTTGCTGAACAAATTGATGGAATATTAAATGGAGAAATGACGATCCATAAACAGTATGCAAAAAGACTTGGAATTTCTATAGAGGAGATAGAGTCTGCCAAACCATCTGCTAAAAATTTAGCTTATACAAATTACATGATGTCTGTATCTCAAAATGGCACACTTGCGGAATTAATAGCAGCACTTCTTCCGTGTATGTGGAGCTACTGGGAAATTGGAAAGCGTTTAAATGATATTCCTGGAGCAAGAGATCATGAGTTCTTTGGTGAGTGGATTCAAGGATATAGTTCTGAAGAATACGGTAACCTTTGTATTTGGTTAATAGATTTATTAAATGAAATGGCAGTTGGAAAGTCTGGAAAAGAGCTAGATCGATTAGAGGAGATTTTCCTATATTCCAGTCGATTTGAATATTTATTCTGGGATATGTCCTATCGTAAGGAGATGTGGGGATTTGAGGAGCAAGAACATACTACAGTTTCATAATGTTTCTTTTCATTATGATGAGAAGCCAATCATCAATGAATTAAATGCTTCTATACAAGATAAAGAGTTTGTAAGTATTATCGGACCGAGTGGATGCGGGAAAAGTACTTTATTTCGCCTTATTACAGGTTTAGAAGAAGCAAGTACGGGACAGATAGAGCTGACAGAAACAAAGAGCCATCCTGTAGGGTATATGCCCCAAAAAGATATGCTCCTGCCATGGAGAACGATTATTGAGAATGCAGCTCTGCCGCTAGAGTGCCAAGGTGTACAGAAGAAAGAAGCACAAATAAAGGCAAAGGAACTGTTACATAAATTTGGCTTACAAGGGTATGAGACAAAATATCCGAAAGATTTATCTGGCGGTATGAGACAACGCGTATCTTTTATTAGAACTTTATTAACAGGCGGGGAGATATTGCTGTTAGATGAACCGTTTAGCGCGTTGGATGCTTTAACGAAGGCATCTTTGCAAGAATGGCTGTTTGAACAATGGAAAGAGTGGGAAAAAACAATTTTATTTATCACTCATGATGTGGAAGAAGCATTATTTCTTTCTAATCGAATCTTCGTTGTAGAAAATCAACCGATAACTACTTTAACTGAGAAGATTGTACCGCTTGATCGTAACCGGACAAGAAAAGATTTATATAAGCCTGAAGTGTTAGCGCTTAAAGATGAGCTTCTTAGTATGTTACAAAGGCAGGTACTCGTATGATGAACCGGTTGAAGGAACTTTTACCTGCCCTTACACTTTCTAGTATTTTACTTGTCATGTGGGAAATAGGCGCAAGAATTGTAGATGAGATGTACATTTTACCGTCACCATCTGCAATTGTAATGAAAATATGGAAACTAAAAGATATATTATTTACGGTTCATTTGCCGGCAACATTATATGTCGTTTTAATAGGGGTGGCTATTTCTATCCTACTTGGGGTAGGGCTAGCGATGTTAATGAATGCGAGTAATTGGATGGAGAGAGCATTTTATCCATTATTAGTTGCCTCACAAACGATTCCTATTACTGCGCTTGCTCCGCTTTTCGTTTTATGGTTTGGATATACCATCTGGAGTAAGGTTGTTGTTACGGTTTTAATTACGTTTTTCCCAATTGCGGTCAATACGTATGATGGACTGCGCAGTACGAAAAAAGAATGGGAGGAGCTTTTAGTTACGTATGGGGCAACGAAAAAGGATGTTTTTCTTAAATTAAAATTGCCGTCTGCTCTTCCTTATTTTTTCTCAGCTTTAAAAATAGCAGTTCCGCTTAGTGTAATTGGGGCGGCAATTGGTGAATGGCTCGGTGCACAAGCGGGGCTAGGATATTTCAGTAAGAGAATGATGACGCAGTTAGACGGAGCAGGTGTATTTGCCCCTATTATATTGTTATCATTATTAGCTATTTTCTTCGTCATACTTATTTCGGTATTAGAAAAGAAATTCATTAGTTGGAGGAAGCATTCATGAAATTTTTAAAACGCATCTTTGTGTTTACATTATTAGTTGCAATGATTGCTGGATGTTCTAGTAATTCAGCATCAGATAAGAGTAAAAAAGAAAAAGAAATAACGGTCATGCTTGATTGGTACCCAAATGCGGTACATAGCTTTATTTATGCAGCGATTGAAAAAGGTTACTTTAAAGAAGAAGGAGTAAAGGTGAATATTAAATTCCCTTCCAATCCGACTGACCCATTAACTTTAGCAGCTGCAGGAAAAGTAACGGTTGGCTTATATTATCAGCCAGATGTTGTCATGGCAAAAGCAAATGAACAAATTCCAGTGAAATCAATTGGAGCTGTCGTACGTTCACCATTAAATCATGTTGTATCGCTGAAGTCAGCAGGCATTCAATCGCCAAAAGATTTAGAGGGGAAAACAGTTGGATATTCTGGAACACCTTTAAGTGAGATGTATTTAAAAACGATGGTAAAAGAAGCTGGTGGTAATCCAGATACAGTGAAAGTAGTCGATGTTGGTTTTGATTTAGTACCGGCATTAATTACAAAGAAAGTGGATGCGGTAACAGGAGCATACATTAATCACGAAGTACCTGTTATGCGTCATGAAGGTCATGAACCAGCATACTTTAATCCAGCAGATTATGGTGTACCGAATTATCATGAGCTTGTATTTGTAACAGGTGATAAAACGTTGGAAAAAGATAAAGAAGCGTTGCAAGCTTTCTTGCGTGGTACGAAAAAAGGCTATGATTTCATGAAGAAAAATCCGGATGAAGCATTAAATATTTTATTAAACCATCAAGAAAAAGAAAACTTCCCGCTTGTACCAGAAGTTGAAAAAGAAAGTATGAAAATTTTATTAGAGAAGATGGAAACAAAAGATGAGCCATTCTTATCGGATTCAAAAGAGTCATGGGAGAAACAAAATAAATGGCTGAAAGATAAAGGGATGACGAAAGAAATCGTTCCGGCC
Organism: Bacillus sp. SH7-1; assembly: GCF_008042405.1. Lineage (NCBI taxonomy): Bacteria > Bacillati > Bacillota > Bacilli > Caryophanales > Bacillaceae > Bacillus > Bacillus sp. SH7-1. The sequence goes on along the minus strand of NZ_QNUD01000006.1, from coordinate 121,141 downwards.
GATGAGTTATTCGAAAACATTTTAAAGTAGGCGAATGAATATGAAAAATGAGCTTCATGTAATCTCAAATGGTCACATGTCATTCGAAGAGCTAGTGAATGTAGCAATGCAAATTGAGAGTGAAATTGATTATTTGCATATTCGTGAGCGTGAGAAAAGTACGAAGGAATTGTATGAAGGTGTGGAAAGTCTTTTGAAGAAAGGCTTTCCAGCATCGAAAATAGTGATAAATGATCGAATTGATATCGCTATTTTATTAAATATTCCGCGCGTGCAGCTAGGATATCGAAGCGCAGATGTAAGGTCAGTGAAAGAAAAGTTTTCTTATTTGCATGTAGGTTATTCTGTGCATTCTTTAGAAGAGGCAATCGATGCATTTAAGAATGGAGCGGATTCACTCGTCTATGGTCATGTATTTCCGACAGATTGTAAAAAAGGTGTGCCAGCGAGAGGGCTTGAAGAAATTTCAGACATTGCAAAGTGTTTATCCATACCAATTATAGCAATTGGAGGAATCACCACGGAAAACACAGGGGATGTTCTTACTAACGGTGTCAGTGGTATTGCTGTTATGTCTGGGATTATAAGTAGTAGTAACCCGTATAGCAAAGCGAAATCTTATAAGGAATCAATAAGAAAGTGGGCGGAAAAACATGTGTAAGAAGTATGGTGTAGCGATAATTGGCGGAGGTGTAATTGGTAGTTCAGTTGCACATTTTCTAGCAGAACGAGGGCATAAAGTAGCGATTGTAGAGAAGCAACAGATTGCATCTGAAGCCTCGAAAGCAGCTGCTGGTTTACTTGGGGTTCAGGCAGAATGGGATGCATATGACCCACTATTTGAACTTGCTAGAGAAAGCCGGGCTATATTTCCACAACTTGCAGAAGTTTTACGTGAAAAAACAGGCATCGATATTGGGTATGAAGAAAAAGGCATTTATCGTATTGCCCAAAATGAAGATGAGAAGGAAAGAATTCTTCATATTATGGATTGGCAGCAGAAAACAGGTGAAGACTCTTATTTTCTAACAGGAGATCGTTTACGAGAGAAAGAGCCATTTCTATCTGAGTCAATTATAGGTGCTGTATATTATCCAAAAGATGGTCATGTTATTGCACCAGAGCTTACGAAAGCCTTCGCACATTCCGCATCATTTTCGGGTGCTGATATATATGAACAGACAGAAGTGTTTGATATTCGTATTGAAAATAAGAAAGTGACTGGGATCGTTACAAGCGAAGGTATTATCGCGTGCGAGAAGGTTGTGATTGCGGGTGGTTCATGGAGCACGAAGCTACTAGCACATTTTCACCGCGAATGGGGTACATATCCAGTTAAAGGAGAAGTAGTAGCGGTAAGAAGTAGAAAACCACTTTTAAATGCGCCTATTTTCCAAGAAAGATTTTACATTGCACCAAAGCGCGGCGGACGTTACGTAATTGGAGCAACGATGAAGCCGCATACGTTTAATAAAACTGTGCAACCAGAAAGTATTACTTCTATATTAGAGCGTGCGTATACAATATTGCCAGCTTTAAAAGAAGCCGAATGGGAAAGTGCATGGGCAGGATTAAGACCACAATCGAATCATGAAGCTCCTTATATGGGAGAGCATGAAGAAATAAAAGGTTTATATGCTTGCACGGGCCATTATCGAAATGGCATTTTATTAAGTCCTGTTTCTGGTCAATATATGGCGGATTTAATAGAAGGAAAGCAGGAGAATCACTTGCTAGATTCATTGCTTTCTAAAAGAGTTTAGAAAGGGGATGGAAGTTTGAATTTAAAAATTAATGGTAATCAAATTGAAGTGCCAGCGAGTGTGAAAACAGTAGCTGAACTACTTACACATTTAGAGTTAGATAACAGAATTGTTGTAGTTGAGCGTAATAAAGATATTTTACAAAAAGATGATCATACAGATACATCTGTTTTTGATGGAGACCAAATTGAGATTGTAACTTTCGTAGGAGGCGGTTGATTATGTTAAACATTGGACCATTTTCATTTCATTCTAGACTTTTATTAGGAACAGGAAAATTCCCTGATTTTGATGTGCAGCAAAAGGCAATTGATGTATCTGAGGCGGAGGTTTTAACGTTCGCAGTACGTCGTATGGATATATTTGATGCAAAGCAGCCTAATTTATTAGAGAAACTTGATGTAAAAAAATATAAGTTATTACCGAATACAGCTGGAGCAAAAAATGCTGAAGAAGCGGTTCGTATTGCAAAATTAGCAAAAGCTTCGGGGCTTTGCGACATGATTAAAGTAGAAGTTATTGGTGATGATAAAACGTTATTACCTGATCCAGTAGAAACATTAAAGGCATCTGAAATGTTACTAGAAGAAGGGTTTATCGTTCTTCCATATACATCTGATGATGTTGTATTAGCACGTAAATTACAAGAACTGGGTGTGCATGCAATTATGCCAGGAGCGTCACCAATAGGTTCAGGGCTAGGTATTGTAAATCCGTTAAATTTAAGCTTCATTATCGAACAAGCGACAGTACCAGTTATCGTTGATGCGGGTATCGGTAGCCCAGCTGATGCGGCATTTGCGATGGAATTAGGAGCGGATGGTGTGTTATTAAATACTGCTGTGTCGGGAGCAAAAGATCCAATTAAGATGGCATACGCAATGAAATTAGGTACCGAGGCAGGGCGCATTGGCTTTGAAGCAGGTCGTATTGCACGTAAACGTTGTGCAACAGCAAGTAGTCCTTTAGAAGGAATGAGCGTAGTTGAATAATCGATATTCTCGCCAAGAATTATTTTCTCCAATTGGAGAAGAAGGGCAACGAAAGATAAGAGAAAAGCATGTGCTCATTATCGGTGCAGGTGCATTAGGTAGTGCAAATGCGGAGATGTTTGTAAGAGCTGGTGTTGGCACAGTAACGATTGTTGACCGGGATTATGTCGATTGGAGTAATTTACAAAGGCAGCAATTGTATGCAGAGAGTGATGTAGAAAATAATCTTCCGAAGGCTGTAGCGGCAAAAAAACGTCTAGAAGAGATTAATCGTGAAGTAAGAATAGAAGCTCTCGTTCAAGATGTAACAGCTGAGGAATTAGAAGAGCTTGTTACAAACGTAGATGTAATGATTGATGCAACTGATAATTTCGAAACGCGTTTCATTGTGAATGATATAGCGCAAAAACATTCTATTCCATGGATTTACGGAGCATGTGTAGGGAGTTACGGCCTTTCTTATACAATTCTTCCTAGTAAAACGCCATGTTTATCTTGTTTATTACAATCGATTCCGCTTGGCGGAGCGACATGTGATACAGCGGGCATTATATCTCCTGCTGTATCTCTCGTCGTTTCTCATCAAGTTACGGAAGCTCTTAAATTGTTAGTGGAAGATTACGAATCACTTCGGGATGGACTTGTGTCGTTTGATGTATGGAAGAATGAATATTCATGTATGAATGTGCAAAAGCTTCGTAAACACAATTGTCCTTCGTGCGGAAAGAATGCATTATATCCGTATTTAAATAAAGAAAACACATCGAAAACAGCGGTTTTATGCGGGAGAAATACAGTTCAAATTAGACCACCTCATAAAGGGGAGATGGATTTTGAACAATATAAGGGGCTGCTGGAAGATCGCGTTACGGATTTAAATGTAAATCCATATTTACTATCATTTTCTGTTGAAGAAAAGAGATTAGTTGCTTTTAAAGATGGTCGTGTACTTGTACATGGAACGAAAGATATAAGCGAAGCAAAGACGATTTATCATCGCTATTTTGGTTAGAAAAGGATGAGTGGGATGAAAGTGAATAAAGCTTTAACAATTGCAGGATCTGATAGCGGAGGCGGTGCTGGCATTCAAGCGGATTTAAAAACATTCCAAGAGCTTGGTGTGTATGGGATGACGGCTATTACGGCAATTACTGCTCAAAACACGCTTGGCGTTCAAGGGGTATATCCTGTTCCATTAGAAGGTATTACGGAACAGTTGAATTCAATTGGTACGGATTTAACACCAGATGCTGTGAAACTGGGAATGTTATTTAGCAGTGAAATTATTCAAAACGTTGCAGAACATATTAATAAATTTGGCTGGAATAATATTGTGCTAGACCCTGTTATGATTGCTAAGGGCGGTGCATCATTATTACAACAAGAAGCAGTTCAAGCATTAAAAGAATATTTATTACCAGTAGCAACTGTAATAACACCGAATGTTCCTGAGGCAGAAGTGTTAACTGGGATGGAGATTCATAATGTTGAAGATAGTAAGGAAGCTGCGAAAGTATTGCATGAATTAGGTGCAAAATATGTACTTATGAAGGGCGGACATGCAGAATATCAAGGGAATGAAGTAATTGATTTACTCTTTGATGGAGAAGAGTTTATTGAATTTAGAAGTGATCGAATTCCTTCAAAGCAAACGCACGGAAGCGGTTGTACATTTGCGTCAGCAGTTACAGCTGGACTTGCGAAAGGCTACTCGATGGAAGAGGCAGTTCAAGAGGCAAAACAATTTATTAGTATAGCAATTGAAGAACCGTTGAATATTGGAAGTGGTCATGGACCGACGAATCACTTTGCATACAAATTGAATAAAGCACAAGCATGAATAGTAGAAAAGTCAGTTTTATAACTGGCTTTTTTTTCTGTTTACTTTTTCCAAATACAGGAGTAATATATCAGCCAGAATATATTTTTTGTAATACGCTGAGTCCAATTATATGGAGCGGAGGAACCAATTTGTGCAGTGTCACTTGGGGTGAATCTTTCAATTTTGAAAGTAGGGCTACTCTCAAAGTCCGAATCCGACAGCTAACTTCGTAAGCGTCTTGAGAGAGGGCGGTGCCATGATGGATACATCACTTCATCGATCTGATTAGTATAGGGGAATATCAATCTATATTTGAGTTCTTTTATGCTAAGGAGGATGAGGTACATGGAACTAACACTTATTTGTGTTGGAGAAGAAAGCAAGGTAAATAGTTTAAGAGATTTAGTAGCATTTCAACATGAGTTAATTATTTTTACAGCAAATGAAGAGATAGCGGCTGAAGTTAGGGATTGTGGATTTGATTGGACGTATAGTTGTAGCAAGGAGCAGGATTTTACTAGTATTTGTGAGTGTGTTAAGAAGGTGATTTTACTAGGGGATGAGCTTCAAATCGTTAGCTTCTTCACAGAACACATCCGCTTTTCTTTTCAAGCACCTATTACTGTTGTTACAAGGAATAAACGATATCCAGCAAGGCTCTATGAAACAATTGGAGCTACATTTGTCGTGTTTACGAATTGTGATAATATTTCTTTTTTATTTTTTGAATAGGGCGGAGGAAAAGAAGATGAAGGTGTTGTTACTAGGAGATATAGCAAATCGTTGGGCGGTATCAGTAGATCGAGTTCAAGAATTGGTGGTGCTCGATCCTATTTTTCCAAGGCCCTATATCATATTGCCGTCAAAAGACGCTTTATATTTAAAAACAGATGTTATCGAATATGAGCAGTTACATGCAGAATTGTCACAAGTTTATATTCGCGGGAGAAATTTACGTGCTTTTTTACGAGGAGAATAAATAGTGTATGAAAAAAGAGCGAATGCGAGGTGCAACAAGCTATGCACTTCATGTCATTCGCTCTTTTTATTTCGTATTTAAAAGGTTATTTCTGTGAAAAAGAAAGAAAAGACGAGAAAACAGGTGAAAGAATATTAATAACACTCAATGTAAGCGTTTAAATAGATGGATATTTTCTTATTTTCAGTAATTTTCCTCTTTACAAGTTAAATATAGAGGAGTATATTTACTCTCATAAATCATTCATAAAATTTCCAAAAAAACCTAAAATCGCTGAGTTCCAGAAATGGAGCGGGGGAACCAATTTTGTGCATCGTCACTTGGGGTGAATCTTTCAGTTTTGAAAGTAGGGCTACTCTTTAGGCCCGAATCCGACAGCTAACCTCGTAAGCGTTTAGAGAGGAGGTTTACTTTGTGTTGTTCATTTCGAACACTAAGTAGAGCTTAGTGTTCTTTTTTTGATAATCTGATGGTAAATTTTTACAGTAGGGAGAGGGATAGCTATGTTAGATGTTGTAATGATCGGAATTTTTGTTGTGTTAGTCGCATCGATGGCAAGTCTTGCAAGTTGGTCAGATAAAGTTGTGAAAGAAGGGAAGCAATCATGACGATTGCCTTATCGGTTATTGTTGCAGTAATTACGGTGTACTTAGTGTATGCATTATTAAATCCGGAAAAGTTTTAATTAGGGGGAGTCATTCATTATGATCTGGGTCGCAGTTGTTATTACAATGCTATTGTTTATTCTTGTGGCAAAGCCAACGGGAATTTATTTAGAGAAAGCCTTTCAAGGTAGCAAAAAGCTAGATCAAGTATTCGGGCCTTTTGAAAAACTTATTTTTAAAATTACGGGTGTAAAAGAATACAATCAAACGTGGAAACAGTACGCACTATCATTAGTTTTATTAAATGGATTTATGATTGTTGTCGTATATTTCATTTTCAGACTACAAGGAGTATTGCCATTAAATCCAGCACACATTGAAGGAATGGAGCCCACACTCGCTTTTAATACAGCAATTAGTTTTATGGCTGATACAAATTTACAGCATTATAGCGGTGAAAATGGTTTATCGTATTTATCACAATTAATTGGGATTACATTTTTAATGTTTGCAGCACCGGCAACGACATTAGCACTCGTTATGGCATTTATAAGAGGGCTCGCTGGAAAAGAACTCGGTAACTTTTTCGTTGATTTTACAAGAGCGTTAACGAGAGTATTTCTTCCTATCGCATTTATTGCGGCGCTAGTCTTTGTCGCACTTGGTGTACCACAAACGTTAGACGGTGCAGTTACAGCACAAACAATCGATGGGGCAAAGCAAAATATATTACGCGGGCCAGTTGCATCATTTGTTTCCATTAAGGAACTTGGAAATAACGGCGGTGGATTTTTCGGAGCAAACTCTACGCACCCTTTTGAAAATCCAGGGCAAATGAGTAATATTTTGCAAATGATGCTTATGATGTTATTGCCAACAGCACTACCATTCACGTACGGACGAATGGTAGGAAATAAAAAACAAGGACGTATTCTTTTCGTTTCACTATTCATGGTGTTTTTACTAGGGTTTATAACGATTACGACATCTGAACTAAACGGGAATCCGGCATTAAATGGAATGGGTATTGAACATATACAAGGAAGTACAGAAGGAAAAGAAGTAAGGTTCGGAACAGTATTTTCTTCCCTTTATGCGACTGTAACGACAGCTGCTGAAACAGGGGCTGTTAATACGATGCATGATACGTTAACACCAATTGGTGGATTAGTTCCACTTGTAAATATGATGTTAAATACAGTATATGGCGGCGTTGGAGCAGGTTTTGTGAACATTATTATGTATGCGATTATCGCAGTCTTTATATCTGGATTGATGGTTGGACGGACACCAGAATTTTTAGGTAAGAAAATTGAAGGTAAGGAAATGAAATTAATTGCGGTAACGATACTATTTCATCCACTGCTTATTTTAGGATTTTCAGCATTAGCACTTTCAACAAGTTTAGGAACGGATGCTATTTCTCATTCCGGTTTCCACGGTTTGACGCAAGTGGTATATGAATATACATCGTCAGCTGCGAATAACGGATCTGGATTTGAAGGATTAGCGGATAATACACCGTTTTGGAATATTACAACTGGTTTAGTTATGTTTTTAGGTCGCTATTTCAGTTTAATTACAATGCTAGCTGTGGCAGCTTCATTGAAAGAAAAGACGGTTGTACCAGAAACAGTCGGAACGTTCCGTACGGATAATAGTTTATTTGGCGGCATTTTCATCGGAACAATTGTAATTGTCGGTGCATTAACATTCTTCCCGATGTTAGTACTTGGTCCAATTGCAGAATTTCTTACATTGAAGTAATGGAGGGTAAATGATGAGACCGGTAGTAGTAAAAGAAAAAAGAGTAAATGAATCACAAATACATGCTGTAGAAGATGAGGTTAGACAAGCGAAAACGATGGATCGTGATATCGTGACACATGCGATGAAACAATCCTTTGCGAAATTGAGTCCGAAAGTCATGATAAAGAATCCAATTATGTTTGTTGTGGAAATTGGATTTATCATTACGTTCATTTTATCGTTTCTTCCAAGTAGTTCCAGTAGTGTACCAGGATGGTTTAATATAACAGTTTCTCTCATTCTATTATTTACAGTTTTATTTGCTAACTTTGCAGAAGCGTTAGCGGAAGGGCGGGGGAAAGCGCAAGCCGATTCTTTAAAACAGTCGAAGAAAGATGTGTTTGCAAATGTTGTAAAAGAAAATGGAGACATCGCTCAAGTTTCAGCAACCGATCTTAGAAAAGGTGACGTTGTTATTGTAAAACAAGGAGAAATGATTCCAAGTGATGGGGAAGTCATAAAAGGATTAGCATCTGTTGATGAATCTGCGATTACAGGGGAATCAGCTCCTGTAATAAAAGAAGCGGGCGGTGATTTTTGTTCCGTGACAGGTGGAACGATGGTTGTAAGTGACGAGATTACGATTGTCATTACGAGTAATCCTGGTGAATCATTTATTGATAAAATGATTTCGTTAGTAGAAGGGGCTGCGCGTCAAAAAACGCCGAATGAGATTGCTTTAAATACAGTATTAACGAGTTTAACGCTTATTTTCTTAATCGTTGTTGTGACGCTGCCGATTTTTACAAATTATTTAGGATTTCAAATTGATACAGCTGTACTTGTAGCGTTGTTAGTTTGTTTAATTCCAACGACAATTGGTGGATTATTATCAGCGATTGGTATTGCCGGGATGGACCGCGTGACAAAGTTTAATGTGTTAGCAATGTCGGGTAAAGCAGTAGAAGCTGCGGGCGATATTAATACAATTATTTTAGATAAAACGGGTACGATTACTTTCGGGAACCGAATGGCTCATACATTATTACCTGTAGGAAATGAAACGATTGAGCAAGTTGGAAAGTGGGCTGCAATTGGCTCAGTTTTAGATGAAACACCAGAAGGTCGATCGGTTATTGAATATGTAAAAACGAAATCGATATCATATAATCGAGAAATTGCAGAACAAGGTGAGTTTGTTCCGTTTAAAGCAGAAACGAGAATGAGTGGTGTTGATTTACAGGACGGAACGAAAGTGAGAAAAGGTGCTGTAGGTAGCGTAATTGAATGGGTTCAGTCACAAGGTGGAACGATTCCGAAAGATGTAAATCAAAAAGCAGATTTCATTTCAAAAGAGGGCGGAACACCACTTGTAGTTGCAGTGGATAATCGTATTTACGGTTTAATTTATTTAAAGGATACAGTAAAACCTGGTATGCGTGAACGTTTTGAACAATTACGCCAAATGGGGATTAAAACGGTTATGTGTACAGGGGATAACCCATTAACAGCAGCAACAATTGCAAAAGAAGCTGGAGTAGATGAATTTGTTGCTGAGTGCAAACCAGAAGATAAAATTGCGGTTATTAAAGCAGAGCAAGATAAAGGAAAACTCGTAGCGATGACAGGTGATGGTACAAATGATGCGCCGGCATTAGCGCAGGCTGACGTTGGATTAGCGATGAATAGTGGTACAACAGCTGCGAAAGAAGCAGCGAATATGATTGATTTAGATTCGAATCCAACGAAGATTATTGAGGTAGTAGGAATCGGTAAGCAATTGTTAATGACACGCGGTGCTTTAACGACGTTTAGTATTGCAAACGATATTGCAAAATATTTTGCAATCATTCCAGCGATGTTTACACTTGCGATTCCGCAAATGGAAGCATTAAACATTATGAAACTAACATCACCACTGTCAGCGATTTTATCAGCATTAATATTTAATGCAGTTATTATTCCATTACTCATTCCATTGGCGATGAAAGGTATCGCATATAAACCGATGAGTTCGAATGCACTACTTGGCCGAAACCTACTTATTTATGGGCTTGGCGGAGTGATTGTACCGTTCATTGGAATTAAAGTAATTGATATGATTGTCGGCTTGTTTATATAAGGAAGAGGGGAAAGAGATGGCGAAGAAACAAAGTATACTATCACCAATCATCCGTATTACTTTTACATTTTTAGTGTTGTGCGGACTTGTATATCCGCTTATTGTTACTGGTATTGCACAAGCAGTAATGAAGGATAATGCGGATGGAAGTCTAATATATAATGATAAAAATGAAGTGATTGGTTCTAAATTAATCGGTCAAAATTTCACAGATCCACGTTATTTTCATGGGCGCGTTTCTAGTATTGAATATAAAGCAGAAGCATCTGGTTCAAATAACTATGCACCGTCTAATCCAGATTTAGAGAAACGAGTAGAGAAAAGTATTGAAGAGTGGAAGAAACAAAACCGGGCCGTACCAGTTAAAGAAGTGCCAATCGATTTAGTGACGAATTCAGGTTCAGGGCTTGATCCTGACATTAGTCCGAAGGCAGCTTCCGTGCAGGTAGAGCGCATCTCTAAAATAACGAATATTCCGAAAGAAATGCTAAATCAATTGATTAAAGATCAAACGGAAGGCGCGGCACTTGGTTTATTTGGAGAAGATCGCGTGAACGTCTTAAAGTTAAATTTAGAATTACAGAAACTAATGAAATAGTAACAGTGCTACCTCAATCTAACGGATTGAGGTAGCGTTGTTTCAAAAGAAAGGTTGTGAATGTTTTGTATGCAGATGACTATAAACCAACTTTTCAAAGGCGAACACCAGAAGAGTATTTAGAATATATTCGTCAGCAAAATCGCGGGAAGTTAAAGCTGTACGTGGGGGCTGCTCCAGGAGTAGGGAAAAGTTATAAAATGCTACTTGATGCTAGAGAGATGAAAAAGGACGGTATGGATATTGTAATTGGTTTAATTGAAACGCACGGGAGAAAAGAGACGGAAGACGCAATTACTAATTTAGAAAAAGTTCCTTTAAAAGAAATAGAGTATAAAGGAAAAGTATTTTATGAACTTGATGTGGAAGGAATTATAAAACGTGCACCGCAAGTCGTTGTTGTGGATGAACTCGCGCATAGTAATATTCCTGGATCTAAAAATAAGAAACGTTATATGGATGTACAGGAATTGCTAGATGGAGGTATATCCGTATTATCAGCGTTTAATATTCAACATTTAGAAAGTGTTCATGACATTGTAGCTCAAATTACGAATGTTAAAGTGCGAGAACGTATTCCGGATTTTATTTTGCAAAAAGCAAATGAAATTCAGCTCGTTGATGCAACACCGGAAGTATTAAGGAAGAGATTAATAGATGGAAAGATATATAAGGAAGAAAAAATTCAACAAAGCTTACAAAATTTCTTTACGCTCAATAATTTAGGGGCACTAAGAGAATTGTCACTTCGTGAAGTTGCCGATGATATGGACGAGAAAATTAGCCAAACAGTAATAGAACCGATTGGCGTAAAAGAAAAAATTCTTGTTTGTGTACAATACAGCTCAACAGCGGAGAAATTAATAAGACGAGGATGGCGCATGGCTGATCGGTTAAACGCTGAATTGTATGTATTAAATGTTGAAAGAGAAAATATAGACTCTCTTTCAGCAGGTAAAAAACAAACAATTGAAGAGTGGAAGTCGCTCACGAATCAATTTGATGCAAGTTTTGTGTTAGAAGAGGCGAAAGGGAGAAAGCCAGCAGATGTTATTATTGAAGTTGCGAAAAGATTACAAGTAACGCAAATTTTATTGGGGCAATCGGCAAGAACAAGGTGGGAAGAAATAAGAAAAGGCTCGATTGTAAATGAGATTATGAGACAAACGAAGCATATTGATATTCATATTGTTGCGGATCAACGAGCGTAAAATAGAGACCATCTGTAGGTCTCTATTTTACTTTTTGTGTGGCGGGGAAGCGTAGCATTTTCATCGCATATAAGATTATGATTAGAAACATAATTGCACCTAGGAAGAAAATCCAAAAGTAGTTTTGATTAAATAAAAGAAATCCACCTACAAGTGGTCCTGTGCTCATACCGAGATAGCGGATGAAGTTGTACATACCGATAGCAGTTGCACGTTCTTGTATGAATTCTTCCGTTAATAAAGTAGTGTGAGTTGGCATAGACAGTCCCATACTAAAACCGTATAAAGAGGTAACGATAATGATGAATGGAATGTTGATGCTATATGTGAAAGAGAATAAAGTGACACATATAATATTGAAGAAACTAGTAATGAATAAAGTTTGCTTTGTTGTGAGGCGCTTTTGCAAAAACTTGTAGCAATAACTTCCTAACATAATAGAAAGGGACATCGGTACAAACATAAGGCCAATTTCACTTGCAGTTAAATGAAATGAATTTGTTAAAATACTCGGTAAAAAAACGAGAAAGCAAAAGTAAATACAAAATTGAATAAAGCCAATAAGAGTAATAGAAAATCCAGTAGTATTTTTTAAGATACGCCAGTAATTCTTTTTTGCTTGCGGTTGCTTAATTACAGTTGGTTTTGTTTCTGGAAGTAGTGAGATATTTATAATTAATAAGAGAATGCCAAGCGTAGATAAAAACAGAAATACGGATAAGTGACCATTTATACTGCCGAGATAACCACCAATGAGGGGACCAATCGCAGGTGCGAGAGCAAGTAACATTTGATAAAGGCTCATTGCTTCTCCGCGTTCTTTTCCTTCAAATAAATCGCCGATAATCGTTGCTGCGACTACAGGTATAGCCGCTATTCCTATAGCTTGAACAGTTCTAAAGAATAGAAATAAATAAATGTTCGCTGAAAAAGCACATCCAATTGAACCAATTGTACTAATGATTAAACTAGGAATAAGGACAGACTTTCTTCCTTTTGTATCAATTAAAGGCCCATATACGAGCTGCATAATTGCAAGAACGAGTGTGAAAAGTGAAACTGTTACATTTACAAGATAAAAAGAAGTATGAAAAGAACCTTGAATCATGGGCAAGATAGGTGTGTAAATATTTTGAGCGAAGGAACCGAGTAAGGCGCTAATACAGATAACATATAAAATGAAATTTAGTTTGGATTTTTTCATCGTGTTAACCTCCTTTTTGATTTAGTTTCCTTGGAAACTAAATTTATTTTAACATGTTTTTCTCACTTGTAAATATGAAAAAATGATTTTAAAATGGTATATAGTTAAATTGTTTCTTTGGAAACTTAGGGGGCGAACGGATTGGATTATGCAACGAAACAAATGGAAATACTTTCGGACATTCGTACACTTTTGCATAAAAAAGAAGAACATTTGAAAGGACAAAATGAGAAGTTTCTTCGTGAGACAGGTGTAAGTGGTATGTCTTTATCTGAGTTACATGTAATCGAGTGTATCGGGAAAAATGGTCTGATGAATGTAACGGCAATTACGATAGAAATGGGAATGACGAAGGGCGCAATCTCTAAAATTTGTACAAAGTTGTTTCAAAAGCAATTCGTTGAGAAGATACAAATGTTAGATAATCAAAAAGAAATTTTTTTCCGCTTAACGGAAAGCGGAAATGAAATATATAAAGCTCATGATAAATTGCATAAACAAGCTGAAGAAAAGTGGCTGTTACTTTTAGATGGATATACGAAAGAAGAGCAAGACTTTATTCAAAGGTTTATAAAGGATGTCTCCGATCATTTGGAAATATAATTGGAAGAAAAAACTCCTTCATTTCAAGCCGTTTGAATATAATTTCTAAAAGAACTCATATATAATAGAAAAAGATACTTAACATAGTGAATAGTTAAAGAGTCAATATATAAAGAGGAGAGAATAACATGCTTGAAAATACGGGGTTAGTATTAGAAGGCGGCGGGATGCGTGGTGTATATACGGGCGGGATACTAGAATACTTTATGGAACAAGATTTATATTTTCCATATGTAATCGGTGTATCAGCTGGTGCTTGTCATGCAGCGTCGTATCTTTCCAGACAAAGAAATAGAAATAAAACGGTCAATATTGACTATGTATCACATCCAAAGTATTTATCGTATAAAAACTTATGGAGAAAACGTCAGTTATTTGATATGGATTTCATTTTTCATGAAATACCAGAAAAGCATGTGCCGTTTGATTTTGAAACATACTTTAATAGTCCCGAACGCTTTCTTGTAGGAACAACGGATTGTGAAACAGGACAGTCTGTTTATTTTGAAAAAGAGGGAACGAATGATGATGCGCTAAATTTATTACAAGCGTCTAGCTCATTACCTTTCATTGCACCAGTAGTAAATTACCGTGGTAAGCAATTATTAGATGGCGGGATTTCTGATCCAATTCCAGTTCGAAAAGCACAGGAGGATGGATTTAAAAAATCAGTCGTTATTTTGACGAGAAATCATGGTTATGCAAAAAAGAAATCAAAATTTGGCTGGGTTGCAGCGAAAGCTTATAAAAAATATCCGAACCTTGTTAACACAATGCTAAATCGTTATGAAGTGTATAATGAAACACTTCACTACATTGAAAAAGAAGAGCAAGCGGGTAATTTATTTGTTATTCGTCCAGAAGTGCCGCTTCAAGTAGATCGTATGGAAAAAGATGCGATAAAACTACAAAGTTTATATGAGCAAGGTTATGAAGATGCAAAGAGACAATTTGCAGATTTACAGGCGTTCTTGCAAAAATAAGTATTAGGCTGCAGAGAAGAAATTCTATGCAGCCTTTTTTATTATTGGTTTCAATGCCGAATGTTGGTTATACACGTTTTTAGGTTATGGTATAATATGGATAAAAGTATGTGGAGAGGTGATACATATGGAAAATGTATATAAAGGACTTAGACATACTGGATTTATCATGATGCTTATTTTTGGTGGTGTATTTTTACTTCGCTGGTTTATTCATGATGAAATGTTATTAGATCAATTTATTGGTTTTAGTGTGGGCATAGTAATGGTTATTTCATCAGTTTTCATTCAAAAGTGCAGTAAAGAATTACAGGTAGAATAGAAATATTAAAAGGTTATAAGCTTCTTCATATTTTGGCGGGAGCGTTATAGTTTGAATGATTGTTGTAAAAGAAAAGTAGAGCATCGAATTTCGATGCTCTACTTTTTTAATGTGGTAAGAAAATCAATTGATAAGCAAACAAAATTCCAAATACATATACAAGTGGGTGAACAGAACGAAATTTACCTTTTGCCACTTTCATAAGTGGGTATGAAATAAATCCAAGTGCAATACCTGTTGAGATACTTGATGTAAGTGGCATGCTTAAGATTACTAAAAATGCTGGGAATGATTCATCAAATGCATCCCAATCAATGTGGCGAACAGAGCCCATCATAAGACTACCAACGATAATTAATGATGGTGCAGTAATAGCTGATACACCAGAAATGGCACTTACTAATGGTCCGAAGAACGCTGCTAATGCAAATAAAACAGCTACTGTAACGGTTGTTAAACCAGTACGACCACCGGCAGCAACACCAGCAGATGATTCAATATAAGCTGTTGATGGTGTTGTTCCGAACATAGAACCGATTGTTGCTGAGAATGAGTCAGATAGGAGGGCTCGTCCTGCTTTTGGAAGCTTTCCATCTTTCATAAATCCACCTTGTTGAGCAACGCCAAGTAATGTACCTGTTGTATCGAATAGTGTAACAAGGAAGAATGAGAATACAACGCCGTATAATCCGTAGTTAATTACGTCAGATACAGCAGTAATTGGATTTGAAACGATAATTCCTTCTGGTAATCCAGGCATTGATGTAACACCGTTTGAGAATGTTAATTGTCCTGTGAAGAAAGCGATAATACCAGTTAATAGCATACCGATAAATAGTGCGCCATTTATATTTAAAGACATAAGGACAATTGTAATTCCAAGTCCAGCCAATGCTAGTAGAACTGGAGCAGAGTGAAGATCACCAAGTCCAACTAAGTTTGCATCATTTTTTGTAACGATACCTGTTAAACGTAAACCGATAAAGGCGATAAATAGACCGATACCAGCAGTAATTGCATGTCTTAAGTTTTCAGGAATTGCTTCCATTAATTTTGTACGGAATGATGTAAATGATAACAAAATTAAAATCATACCTGCTACGAATACAGCAGAGAATGCAATTGCGAAAGTCATGCCTTCATGAGCTTTTACAACGGAGTAAGAGAAGTAAGCATTTAATCCCATACCTGGCGCGATTGCGATTGGTAAGTTTGTAAAGATTGCCATAAATAATGTTCCGACAACAGCAGCGATAATGGTTGCTGTAAATGCTTGTTCAAATGGAACACCTGCATCCCCAAGGATGACCGGGTTTACGACAATGATATATGCCATTGTTAAGAAGGTAATAATACCTGCCATAATTTCAGTTTTAATAGAAGTTTTATGTTTTGAAAGGTTAAACATATAAACATCCTTTCTGTTTACGAATAATTTTCACAACAGTTATATATAATATTCGTTTTTTAACTATTTTGCAATAGTTTTGCATAAAAAGTTTATAACAATTCATATTTTGTGTCTTAAATTCGAATATTAATCGTAAACCAATGTGTGAATTTCAGCTTTTTATTGTGCACATGCTAAGGAAAAGGAGTTGAAAGTAGCTATGCCACAGCAAAAAAACTTTATAACAATGCCTGCGCAACATCAAAATAAACAACCTGGTATTGAATCATTAATGAATCCGCTACCACAGTTTGAAGATCCAAATTATAAAGGTAGCGAAAAGTTAAAAGGAAAGAATGTATTAATTACAGGGGGAGATAGTGGAATTGGACGAGCTGTTTCTATCGCTTTTGCGAAAGAAGGAGCAAATATTGCGATTGCTTATTTAGATGAGGAAGAAGATGCTAATGAGGCGAAGCAATATGTTGAGAAAGAAGGTGTAAAGTGTGTATTGTTGCCGGGTGATTTAAGTGATGAACAGCATTGTAAAGATGTTGTTCAAGAGACCGTCCAGCGGCTAGGTAGTTTACAGGTTTTAGTAAATAATGTCGCGCAGCAATATCCGCAGCAAGGATTAGAATATATTACAGCGGAACAGTTAGAAAAAACGTTTCGTATTAATATTTTTTCTTATTTTCACGTTGCGAAAGCAGCACTTTCTCATTTAAAGCAAGGGGATGTCATTATAAATACGGCGTCTATCGTTGCGTATGAAGGAAATGAAACTTTAATTGATTATTCCGCAACGAAAGGGGCAATCGTAGCTTTTACAAGATCACTTTCTCAATCGTTAGTGCAAAAAGGGATTCGTGTAAATGGTGTTGCACCAGGACCAATTTGGACACCGCTTATTCCATCAAGCTTTGATGAGAAGAAAGTATCACAGTTCGGAAGTAATGTTCCAATGCAAAGACCTGGTCAACCATATGAATTAGCGCCAGCATATGTATATTTAGCGTCGGGTGATTCATCCTATGTTACCGGGCAAATGATACATGTAAATGGGGGCGTTATTGTAAATGGATAGTTTTCATTTATAAGAGCAAAGTAAAGTTAATTCCACTTATTATAGTGAGCGCTAGGGGGGATATAGATGAAAAAGTTATGTTTCGTCATACTATTATTTTTCATCCTACCGGTTAGTGCTTTTGCTGATACAGATCATTTAATATTAGTGAATCTTACGACAAACCAGTTGTCTTTTTTTGAAAATGGAAATTATACAAAAACATTCTCGGTAACAACTGGAAGAGAACGTACACCTACGCCTGAAGGGAATTTTTGTATTATAACTAAATTTAAAAATAAAGAATACCATCGAAAAAAAATAGCTGGGGGTGCACCGAATAACCCCCTAGGTACGAGATGGCTTGGGCTAGATAAGAATGAATATGCGATTCATGGGACAAATCGGGAATGGACGATTGGAAGTAGGGAATCAAATGGCTGTATTCGCATGCATGACAGGGATATACAATGGTTATATGACCGAGTCCATTTACAAACAAAAGTAATCATTTCTCGTTTTCATGCGAGCCCCGAATATGAAGCGAATAAGCTTGGTTACCGCGTTGTGAGCTGGAACGGTCGTAAAATAGAAGAAGAGCAAATTGGTATGCTTACGTTAGTAGACCGCGTGGATATATATTGGCAAGAACCAAATGGGCAGTTAACAAAAGTAAAAACGGTATTGCCAAATGAAAGATATGCAGTGTACTCAAAACGAAAAGATGGAATATATTATATAGGAAACAATTTGTATATTGCTGATGAAACAGGAGAAAAAATTCGCTATGAACAAATTCCTTCTTCCACTTTAAGTAATATATATAAACGGAAATATAATGTTCCGTAATGGCTACCGTATTATAGACGGTAGCTTATTTCTACTTTGAGTTTAACTGCAACTATTGTATTTTGCTGAATATAATACAGTACAGATAGGGAAGGCGGTTACATTATGAAAAGTGAATTTGCTTTTAAAATTTTCTTAGTAACGACCTGTTTATTTCTCGTGTATTTGTATGCATTTCTCGTCTTTTCTTTTTATGTTCCATATGTTGATTTAATATTGTTCTTCGGGTTTATTTGGGCGTTTGTTAAAGCAAGAGAAGGGGAGAAGAGTATATATCGGCGTATTACGTTATGCGGGACAGCCGTTCTCGTTATTTTGTACTTTTTTATTATGCATGATTTTTGGAGAGGGATGTAAAAAAGCATACGAGTAATCGTATGCTTTTTATGTTTAATATTTTGGCTTAAAAGTATGACAACAAGTTTCTACACTCGTTGCTACAGAACTTTCTAGCGTCTCGTTCGTTAAAACTGCACTTGTATACGAATCATTTTCAGTTTGACCCGATTCATCTGCATCCGGCTGAACGATAATCGCACTGGCTTGACAAAAGTTACCTTGTCCCCAAAATGAGCAATTGGAAACAGAGCATCTTACTTCTGGCATAAAACCCCCTCCTTATACATTAGTTTGGGAATTTACGCCCATTTCATGTGTAGAAGGAGTTTCCTTTTCTCGTTATTTCTTCGTTTGTTCAAACCATTCTTTGAATTTTTCTTTTGATTGTTCTCCGCTAATACGGCTTACTTCTTTACCATCTTTAAAATGAATAATTGTCGGTGTTCCTTGGATATTGTATTTATCCCAAGGCTCGTTTAAATTTTCAATATCAATTACCTTCATATCAACATTTAAATCTTTCGCTAAAGGTACAACAATAGGAGAGACCTTTTGGCAATGAACGCAAGAGGTTTGATAAAAGTAAATCGTTTGTTCTTTTTTATCTTCTATATTTTTATTGAGATCCTCAAGGGAAATTTTATTTGAGTAGTAACCTTTTTCATCTGTCGATGCGTTTTTCTTTTCCATTTGTGTTACAGCAAAGATTGCCGCAAATAAGACGATAATAATACCGCCAAATATAAGCATTTTTTTCATTCTTTCATCTCCTTATTTGTTTTTGATGACAATAAAGCTACAAACAGCGATTGTAATAAAGCCGATAAGTGCTAAAAACGGGATTGTCACAAAGCCGAACCAGTTTATGTATTCTCCCGTACATGGTACACGACCGCAAGCTGCCCCAGCAGCTGAAAATGCTGCGATTTTTTGAATCGCATAGTGATATAAAGAAATACAAGCACCAATACTTGCAATTGGTAAAGAATAATTTGCGATGCGATAGTCTTTTTTTACTACAGCGATACCGAGCCATAACACGAATGGATACATAAAAATACGTTGATACCAACAAAGGACACAAGGCTCAAATTTCATGATTTCGGAAAAGTATAAACTTCCTAGTGTAGCGATAAAAGAAGCTCCCCAAGCGGTAAGTAAAGCATATTCTTGCTTTTTTTCTCGTCCCATATTTTATACCTCACTTATAATAGTTACATACTAAATTATAGTATGAAGTGGCACAGAAAAGAAAGAAAAAATATGTTTATCAATAAAAGTTTTATAAGGGGAAACTTTTATTGATATAAACATTTTAAAAAAGCGCTATTCTCCAGAAGAGAATAGCGCTATATTTTACATTTGAATTTGCTCTACTTCTTCTACATGTGACTTTTGGGATGCGTGGTCAATATATTGAAATAGGAGCTGCAATTGTTTATCAACTTCTGGCAGTTCTTTACTGTATTGATAAGCGTGTAAAAAATGCTCAATACGCTTAGAAAATAATTGATCGTTCGTTTGAACCATGAGAACGAGTAATTTATCCCAATTACAGCAATACGTGTAATAGAGAGCTTTATCATAGTCATTATATGTTTGCACTGTGTACCCTCCTTACCGAGAGTTATATATAGTGTGTGATAAGTAAGGAGAAATACACTTGAAAGAATTTGTTAAGAAAAAAAGTGAATGAAAAAAAACGAGGTGTTTCCTCGTTTTTTAAGCTTTTGGCATTGGCGTAGGTGTTGGTTTGCCATAGCCTTCTTTGTATTTATTATCGATATAGTTACGAATTTCAAGCGTTGATTTTCCTTTTTGTTTCATGGAAGCAGATTCAACTGCGATTTCTAGGCAATTAACGCAAGTCGTTGCATGGGAATCCCAAACAACTTCACCATTCTTTTTAATTTCACGAATAAAGCAGTTTTTATTATTTTTATGCCCTACACTTTCACCGCAACCGCAGTAACATGGAATCCAATCTAATAGCTCTGCATTTTGTCCAGCGACAGTGTAGATATCTTTCATTTGTGGATCAAGCTTGTCTAGGAAGGTAGGAAGTGTGTCGACTCCTTTTGTTTTCTCTTGAATGTCAGCTTGCTGAGTGTGCGATGCATGGTCGTGCTCTTCTTTTGATTCAGATGATTTTTTTTCATTTGTACTAGTAGCTCCGCATCCAGCAAGAATTAAACTCAGTACTGCAAGTAAAGAAAATACATATTTCTTCATACGCTTGTCCCCTTTACAAATGTATTAATCAAATTGTATCAGAGATTATGGTGTGTTGGGTGAAGATTTTTTCGACCGATTTTTGAAATGCCATCGTAATGAATGGAATAGAAATAAAATCGGGATATAAGCGTATACAATATATAAGCCAGCTTGAGAAAGTACTGTATTTAATGTATTGATACTTTCGCGGTTTGTGAAAAATAATGAAGCTATAAAGACGATGGAAATAAAAAATGGTAATGTAAATTTAAATGAAATATGAAAGGAACGCTTCATCGTTTGGCATGATGACCAAATGGTTAAACAAAGGTTTGGCAAAATAATTAAAAACCAAACGAAAATAATAATGTATTCAAAGCGTTGAATGAAAGGGACTTTAATTATTTTTAGCATCGTTAAAGTAGGCCATATAGTACGATTTAGTTGTCCCTCGCTATAATACATAAAGGACACGATGGCTAAAACTACATAAATTAAGGTACTAAAAACAATTCCTGCATGGGCCCATCTTTTTAAAGATTTTCCTTTTTCAATAAATGGATAGAAGATAAGGATTGTTTCAAAACCGAGAAATTCTAATGCAGATTGTTTTGCCGATATAAGTATGTCAAAAGGTGAATGTGTAAAGACGGGTAAAATATTACGGAAATGTGCATATTTCATTGGATAAATTAAAAAGAATATAACGAAAAGAGGAAGAATGACTCCCCAAAAGCATATTCCTGTCACTGAGCGAAATCCACCTTTTATAATGTAGCAAGTCACTAATAAAAACATAAGGGTAAGTTTCCATAATTTAATGGTAGGGAAAATCCAAACTTGTATTACTTCCATATATGTACGAAGAACAGTAAGGCAAAATAATAAGCAATAAAGAGTAAAAATTACAGAAAATATGGATCCAAACCACTTTCCAAAGCTTGTTGTATGAATGCTAATTAAATCTCCGTCTTTTTCAAGCATTTTTAGCATACAAAACAGTACAATATGAGTTGCAATCCCGGCAATAATAAGAGAGATCCAAGCATCATAACCTGCATTTTTTAAAATTACACGTTGATATCCGAGAACTCCTATTCCGATTTGAAGAGAATGCAGTAAAATAAATGCAAAATATGGAGAGACTGTTTTTGTTTTATTCATTGTATTCATTGCTTATTTCACCTCACTATTCCCCGATTCCGGATTGAACAATATTAATATCTAAATTTACATCTACAGCTATATTTTGATACATATTTCGAATTTGTTTTATATTCCATTTTCTCGTATGGCTTCTAATTTCATCGCGTATTCCTAAAGGGTCAATTTCCTTTTCTTGAAATTGCTTGATTAACCCTTCACAGTCTTTTTCAACATTTTGCTCAATTTGTTTTTTTATATAATTGATATTTGTTTTTTTTCTTAAATCAATCCAATTAGGAGAGTTTTTAATTAATCCATCTAATTTCAAATTAATTTTTACTTTTGGTATGTCTCCAGTTTGATCTATATCATATTTACTTTTCCCAGCTAAATCTTGTATGACAACCATACCTTTATGTTTATTCTTTTTTATCGCTGCTTCGTAACGTCCATTTTTCGTAGGATTAATAAGTAATTTTGTTAAAACAGAGTGTCTTTTATCTGTATACATGACTACTTTATCATCTTTTAAAAAAGCAAGTCCTTTAACAACGACAGAATGATTAGCGTCCATTTTAATATATGGGACATAGGCATCACATACAGAAGAATAGTAATTATATAAAAAAACGTTCAATGAAGTTTGTGGAATGTTCTCATTTCGTATATTTTGCTCGAGTAAATCAACAATGGATAATGAACCATTCTGTTTTCCATGATTTAAAAGATCTTCGGCTGATCCATCTACAATTGCTAGTTGTACATCACGCCCGATGTTTGGGTCACGTTGTAAGTTGGTAATAATTTCTCCCATTCCTCGTTCTCCTAGAGCCTTTCCAAATAAGACGACACGCATTTGACCTATAACAACATTGTGAGGAGATTTCGCATTTAATCGTGAAGCAATAGTTTCAAGTGAACGGGCCGATGTTGATTGAGTCTCTGGTTTAGACTTTACACCATGTGTATACTCTGGAAATAAGATAGTTCCTTGGAATCTTTTGTTTTTGGTGATGTCAAATCCAGCGACATGAATAATACGCTGCGCATCCACTATATACGTTTGTGTACAGCCGGTTTGTAGAAAAAAGAAGATAATGATAAGGTGCAATAAGAATTTTTTCATTCACCATCACCATCACGTTTTTGCTTCGCTTTGTTTGGATTATAGCGCCATTTAGATTTTGGTCTAAGAAAAGAAGGCCTTTGTGCCGTTTGACTAAATGGTAAGCGGAGAAAACTTTCTGCTGCACCTAAACCACGAAATGGATATAAAGGTAATAAATAAGGTGATCCAAGTGACTTTAATTTAATTAAATGAGCTAAAATAAATACAAATCCGACAATAAGACCTAATCCTCCGAATGCACCGGCTAAAAGAATAAGTGGAAATCGTAACAAACGGATAGTAGAAGACATTTTTACAGTCGGTGTTGTGAAAGATGCAAGGGCAGATAAAGCAACTGCAATTAATAAGATCGTACTCGTTAAAGCTGCCTCAACGGATGCTTGCCCAATTACAATTCCACCAACAATTCCAATCGTTTGTCCGACTTTTGTCGGTAAACGTGCTCCCGCTTCACGCAGCAATTCGATTGTAATTTCTAAAAAAAGTGCTTCTAGAATAGGTGGGAAAGGTACGTTAGCTCTCGAGAAAATAATAGGGCCTAGTAAGTCGGCAGGAATCATTTGATAATGATATGTTAAAGCTGCTGTATAAATGGCAGAGGAAAAAAGAGAAAATATAGCCCCGAAAAAACGAATGATACGAAAGAATGAACCAATCATCCACGGTAAATAATAGTCCTCTGGCGAAATAAAAAAATCTAGTAACGTTGTTGGGCCTGATAAAGCATAGGGAGAGCCATCTGTTAAAATTAAAACTTCCCCGCTAATTAATGCAAATATTGCTCGATCTAATCGTTCTGTAGGTAGTAGAACAGGAAAAGGTGAATTGCTATTATCACTAATAAATTGCTCAATCATAGTCGCATCAAACGGGACATCAAAGTCAATGTCTTCTAGCCGTTGTATTGCGGTGTTGATAAATTGTTCATTTGTAACTCCTTCTATATAAGCAACTGCTACTTTCGTTTTTGACATAGATCCGACGGTAACTTCTTTAAAAATGAGTTGCTCTGTTACGATATTTCGGCGTAATAAGTGTATATTTGTATCAAGGTTTTCAACGAAACCAACTTTAGGACCAATTACACTATACTCATTTTCTGTGTCATTATATAACCGTTTTCCTAAAACGGTACTCTCTGCACGAATTAAGGCATATTGATCAGGATTCGAATTGCTTTTTAAGCGTATTAAAATATATCCACCTAATAATTTTTCACGAATATCATTAATAGAAGGAGAGGTAATGATATCTTCAATAGACACAATATTATATAAATCAGAGATATTTTGAATGTGTTCTGCCTTCTTTTTTATAGGAGTTAAAATAAATTGTTTAATAATAAGTGCTTCCACGACAGATTTATAATAAAACAAGCATAACGTTTCATCTTCAAGTATGTTATAAGAAACAAAGTCGGTAGATTCTTTCATGGTGTATATAAATTCTGGAATAGAACAAATTGTTTTTGTAGTAGTCTTTTTAGATTTTTTAGATGATAAACGAAACATTTTCTCACCCCTAACATATATCATTTCCTTGTGTTAGTTTTTGGGAAAGACGGGAATTTATACTTGAAAATTGAAAGTTCATAAAGAAAAGGAAGAGTATTGAAAATCTCTTCCTTTTTGGTGTATTAATTTGTTTTCTTTTCCTTAATCGACTTTACTAATTTAATCATTTCTGCGCGTATATCTTCTTTGTTTACATTTAATTTTTCTGCAATTTGTTTAATATCCATTCTGTCTTTTTTCATTTTTAGTACATCATCAAGGGGAGTATTACTTTTTTGAGAGATGATTGTTAATACCGTGAGCTGACGTAATCCGATATTATATTCTTTCATTTTTTGTTTTAGTCCATCTGGTGTAGATTTTTGCATATTTGCTAATTCTTGCAGTAGTGCTTTTTTCGTTTCTTTATTCATATGATGTTTGTTCAACTTACTTGGATCTACACCGAAATGCTGGGCTGTTTTCTCCCAAGATTTATTTTGCTTATAGTAAGCTAAAACGTCTTTTATTTCTTTTTTACCGATTCTTGCAATATGAGCAGCTTTCCAAATTTCATGTTTGTTATAGCCGAGTTTTTCGAGCGACTGCATTTCTTCTTCTGAAATAGGCTTATGGTGATGCAATGTTACTTCTTTTGGCGTAGCAGCGAAGGTAGGGAAGACGGTTGCCCCAAATAATAACACTGCTATAGTCATACTTACTGCGATTTTTTTGTACATATAAACTCCTCCTAGATGGATAATGTGGAAAGCTTTACACATATCATTTCCATAAAATGTGAAAAACTTGTGAACAAGCTAAGTTTTTTTATTCACAGGATGATGAAATGATGTTTTGAAAGTTTTCCAACATAAAACATTGATTAATAGTAAAAAACTAGGGTATAATCGAAATTGAAAATCAATATCAATAATAAAAATAATCTTATACATATAGATAAAAATAAGGGAGAGAAAAATATGACTACATATACTTCCATCGCAAATGTGATTAAAGAAAGACGTTCTGTTCGTACATTTACAGATAAAGCAGTAGACAAAGAGTTATTAATTGAATTATTAAACGACGCAACATGGGCACCGAATCATAAACACCGTGAACCATGGAATTGTAAATTATACATTGGAGAAGGCCGTCAGAAATTAGTAGACGCAGTATTAAACTCTTTCACAGAAGAAGAAAGAGCGAAACGCGGTAAAATTTTATCGGATCGTTTCTTAAGCACACCTGCACAAATCGTTGTATATATCAATGAAGACCCACGTCAAATTCAACGTGACGAAGATTACGCTGCAACATGTGCATTTATGCAAAACTTCCAACTTCTTGCTTGGGAACGTGGATTAGGTTGTGTTTGGAAATCAGGCGGATTAAACTACAATCCATTATTTATAGAAGGACTTGGTTTAACTAGAGGTCAACGCATCGTTGGAATTCTTCACCTTGGCTATTTTGATAAAGCACCAGAAGGAAAAGCTCGTACGCCGATTACGGAGAAGATGGAGATTATTGAAGGTTAATAGATGAGACATTCTCGTTTTTTATGAGGGTGTCTTTTTATTATGCAATCAATCCTCATGAAAGCTTGTTCCTCATCATACACTTTCTTAAGGGAAAGTGTAAGGAGGGAAAATAATGAAAGCAAGTGACGATAAAGCACTGCAATATGCAATTGCGGAAATTACGGAAATTGCGACTGGATTTGGGCTAGATTTTTATCCGATGCGTTATGAAATATGTCCAGCGGAAATTATTTATACATTTGGTGCATATGGGATGCCGACGAGGTTTTCACATTGGAGTTTTGGAAAACAGTTTTTCAGAATGAAATTACAATACGATTTAGGTCTTAGTAAAATATACGAACTCGTTATTAACTCTGATCCATGTTATGCCTTTTTATTAGATACGAACTCGTTAATTCAAAATAAATTAATCGTAGCGCACGTTTTAGCGCACTGTGATTTCTTTAAAAATAATATTCGGTTTTCAAATACGAAGCGAGATATGGTAGAAAGTATGTCAGCGACAGCTGAACGGGTGAAAGCATATGAGCATAAGTACGGAAAAGAAGAAGTAGAAACATTTTTAGATGCCGTACTTGCCATTCAAGAGCATATTGATCCTTCGCTCATGCGCCCAAAACTTGCGTGGAGTATTGATGATTTAGAAGAAGAAGTAGAAAAGAAAAAGGTATCACAATACGATGATCTATGGAATTTAGATGATCGAAACAAAAAGAGAGAACGATCCAATATACGCAAAAAGAAGAAGATTCCACCGCAACCAGAGAAAGACTTGCTCCTCTTTATTGAAGAATATAGCCGTGAGCTAGAAGATTGGCAGCGCGACATATTAACGATGATGCGTGAAGAAATGTTATATTTCTGGCCGCAGCTTGAAACGAAGATTATGAACGAAGGCTGGGCGTCCTATTGGCATCAACGCATACTTCGTGAAATGGACTTAACATCTGATGAAGCAATCGAATTTGCGAAACTAAATGCGGGTGTTGTACAGCCATCAAAAACAAGCATTAACCCATACTACCTTGGGATTAAAATGTTTGAAGATATTGAAGAACGTTACAACAACCCGACAGAAGAAATGAAACGCCGTGGTGTAAAACCAGGGTCTGGTCGTGACAAAATCTTTGAAGTACGCGAAATTGAATGGGATGTATCGTTCTTAAGAAACTACTTAAATAAAGACCTCGTTATGCGAGAAGATATGTACTTATTCCAGCGCCAAGGAAAAGAGTATAAAGTAATAGATAAAGAGTGGGAACATGTGCGTGATCAACTCGTAAATATGCGTACAAATGGCGGCTTCCCGTACTTAGTAGTAGAAGACGGAGACTACTTAAAGAACGGAGAATTGTACATTAAACATAGTTACGAAGGAATCGAGCTTGATTTAAAATACTTAGAAAAGGTATTACCATATCTTCATCAGCTGTGGGGAAGAACGGTGCATATGGAGTCAATTGTGGAGAGTAAGGGCGTTGTGTTTTCTTATGATGGGAAGATGGTGCATCGGAAGTATGTGTGATGAAAAGAACGAACATAGAATGCTATGTTCGTTCTTTTTTATTTGGAACAAGGTCAAATATGCTATTCTTGAAAAAGGGAGTTACATAGAGAAATGGAGAGGTTCAAATGAGCAAAGTAGGGGTATGTAAGGTGGATATTACGCCGCCTATAGGTATTGATTTTGTCGGATATGATAGAGAGACAGGCATAAATAATATTGAAGAGCGTATTTATGGGACGGTTTTTGTATTTGAAAAAGATGAAATGAAAACTGTATTTATAAGCATTGATAATATTGGGATGTTAGTAGAAGATACGAATATGATTCGTGAGCAAGTAGCGAGTGAACTTCATGTGCCGTTTGAGCGAATAACGGTTGTTTATACTCATACGCACTCCGGTCCAGAGACAGTCGGCGATGATCCGCTAGTGCAGTCGTATAAAACGATTTTAGTAAATAATGTAGTGCATGGTGCTGTTACTGCGAATAAAAACTTGAAGCGATGTGAAGTTGGCTGGGATGTTACGACAGGTGGTATTGGGGTAAACAGAAGAGAGAGAACATCTGATGGAAGAGCAAAGATGGGAACAAATATAGAGGGTGTTGTAGATAAACGAATCGGTATGTTAGCAATAAGAGATGCTGAAACGAAAGAGTTATCTGGGATTGTAGTGTTTTGTACGGCGCATCCGAATGTTTTAAAAGGTGATAGTGATGTATTATCAGCGGACTATCCCGGGATGGCGCGAGAGATTCTTGAGAAAATCGTAAACTGTCCTGTTATTATTGTGCAAGGTGCTGCTGGAAATGTGAATGCGAAGTATCGTGGTTCTAGGGAAGCATTAACACAAATGGCTTACATGCTTAGTGGACATGTATTAACAATGTTACCGACAGTTACATATAGCCCGATTGTAACTGTAAGAACGATTTCGAGTACGATGCAAATGAAGTTGAAGGATATTCCTGAAATTGATGAGATACGAAGCATGGCCCAGTTTGCTGAAGAGCAGTGGGGCGTGAATACGGATGAATGGCTTACTATCGTTTTAGAGAAATATAAGCAAGGTATGCGGCAGTTAAGTATTGATTTAGAAGTGCAACTGTTTCAAGTTAATGATGGTATGTTCTCCGGTATACCGATGGAACCTTTTTCGGAAACGTCATTAGAAGTGAAAGATTGTCTTCAAAATGAATTAGCTTTCTTTGGTGGATATATGAACGGATATGTTGGTTACTTACCGACAACGGAAGAATTTGCATATGGTGGATATGAAGTAGAGTTGAATCCTATTGTGTATGGGGCAACTACGAATTTATTGATGCCACCGGAGGAGAACACAGCGGAGTTGGTTGTGAAGAGAGTTATGGAATTATATAACGCGTAAAAAATATATTCAGTAGAATAAAATTTAAAGAAATTAATGATTTTTAATATAGCTATAGAAAACGAATCCATTTTGAAGAAGATGAATCAAAGTGGATTCGTTTTTGTTTACCAGACAGGTCGTATATTTGATGATAACTTCTCTGTATTTTCTTTAGTAACGAATGTTGTTAAATCTTCTTTTAGCATTTGCATTCGTTCTGTACCTATATTTTCAATCCATCGCTGCTCTATTTCAGCTACTATTTCTTCTTTTGCTGTCATTACTGCTAAACCACGTTCGGTTAAAACAATGATTTTACCCCTTTTATCAGTAGGGTGTGTTTTACGTGTAACGTAGCCACTATTCTCAAGAGAATCCACCATTTTACTTATAGCTTGTTTGGAAATCCCTAAATATTCAGCTAGCTCTATACCAGTTGCCCCATTAGGAAGGATGCGTTTGAACATAAAACCATGTGCTGGCCTAATATCTTCAAATCCTAATTCACTTAATTTGTCATGTAGCTCAGTAATTAATGTGCTAAATGATAATGATAAAAGCGATGTAAGATCTAACTCGTTAAATGTTTGATCCATATATATAACCTCCGCGCTTGTAGTCAATTAAGTTGACTATATGTAATACCTATTGTACTATACATAATATAGTCAATCAAATTGACTATATTATGTTGGTAGAACAAATAATGATTTATATAATATAGAATCAATGGAGGTTTCACATGGTTAATATTGTAAAAATTAGAGGGAGTGTCTTTGCACCATATGCATTGCTGGAACCTATTAAGGATCCTGCAACAGGAAGATCGTTTGAATATGCTGGAGATGCACGTGAGTTTACACCATACGCGGTGAACGCAAAGCGTTCAAGATTAGAACAAGAAGTGAATATTGATTTTTATAAAAGAGAAATTTTCACATATGCAGATGCTTGTATCGTCACAGTGAAGATTACAAATCCAGATGGCTCAACCGAGTATCAAAAAGGAGAAACAAGTACAGAAAACATTGTATGTACTAATATCGTATGGGGCGAGGATGAAGTTTCATTTGAAATGAGAGCAAGTGCCAGTAATCCGTTAAATGCGGCAGCACCTGCAGCTGATTATTTGTTGGCTATACGAGTTAATAAAAGTGGTACTGTGCATGTTGAAGGTGTACATGATGGTTTCCCTTGCTATGAATTTTATAAACAAGTAGATTTTGGTTCGTTTGAATTAATATATACACATGATTTTAGAGAAACAAATGATACTCCAGCAGCACTAGCTGGAGAGATGGAATATAGCTTTAAAATGACAGTCTAAACGTAAATATAGCACTGTTTTTTAGAAGGAAGTAGAAAAGTAAAAGAGAAATCTATTGGTTTTAGGATTGAAATTATGGTTTGTTTTATTCATTAGTATTCAGTATCTAAAATAAAATTATAGAGGTGTTTCTTATGACTAATATCGTAAAAATTAGAGCCAGTGTCTTTATTCCAATTTCTTGGACAGAAGCTAAGAAGGATATAGAAACAGGAAAAATAATTCAATTCGAAGGTGATTCGCGTGAATTTACACCACATGCGGTAAATACGATGCGCTCTAGAGTTGAGCAAGAGGTAGTAGTTGATTTCTATAAAGAAGAAGTGTTTTCATATGCGAACACGGGTATTACGACCGAGAAGGTTACAAGTCCAGATGGTTCTGTGAGTAAAAGAACAGGGAAAGCAAGTACAGAAAATATTGTGTGTACTGATATCACATGGAATTCTGACGGTGTACAATTCAAAATGAGTGCGAGTGCAAGTAATCCATTAAATGTATATGCACCTCCTGTGGATTATGTATTACATGTATGTGTGAAAAAGGACGGCAGTATTGATGTTCAAGGAGAGCATGATGGTTTCCCTTGTTTTGAATTTTATAAACAAGTAGATTTCGGTTCATTTGAAAAAATATATACACATGATTTTAGAGAAACTGGTGATACAGCGGCAGCGCTAGGCGGGAACATGGAGTATAGTTTTACAAAGAGATTGTAGAAAGTATGACAATGGAACGATTGATTGCTTCATTTGTAAAGAACTTGGAGATGTCTAAGTTCTTTTTTATTTGTTTCAAATTTGTGAAAGAAAGACATATTGATTGAAATTAAATTTTTTATACTCTATCATATACCCATACAGGTATATGATTTATGTATGTGGTACATGAGGAAATTAAACAGTATGGAGGTTTGACATATGTCTAGAAAGATAGTTGTAGTAGGTGGAGTTGCCGGCGGGGCATCAGTAGCTGCAAGACTTCGTCGTCTAAGTGAGGAAGATGAAATTATTATGGTGGAGCGCGGTGAATATATTTCATTTGCAAATTGTGGATTACCATACTATATTGGCGGTGTCATTACAGAAAGACAAAAATTATTAGTACAAACTGTTGAAAAGATGTCTAAGCGTTTTAATTTAGATATACGTGTATTGAGTGAAGTGGTAAAGATTAATAAAGAAGAGAAAACAATTACGATAAAGAATGTAACGACAAATGAAACATATAACGAGGAATATGATGTGTTAATTCTGTCACCAGGAGCAAAACCGATTGTTCCATCTATCCCGGGTATTGAAGAAGCGAAGGCGTTGTTTACGTTAAGAAATGTACCTGATACAGATCGTATTAAAGCGTATATTGATGAGAAGAAACCACATCATGCGACGGTTATTGGTGGCGGATTTATTGGAGTGGAAATGGTTGAGAATTTAAGAGAACGTGGGATTGAGGTTACTCTTGTAGAGATGGCAAATCAAGTGATGCCACCAATCGATTATGAAATGGCAGCATATGTGCATGAGCATATGAAAAATCACGATGTTGAGCTTGTTTTTGAAGATGGTGTAGATGCATTAGAAGAGAGCGGGAATGTTGTACGTTTAAAAAGTGGCTCAATTATAGAGACAGATATGATTATTTTAGCAATTGGTGTACAACCAGAGAGTAGTTTAGCGAAGGATGCAGGATTAGCATTAGGAGTTAGAGGGACGATAAAAGTAAATGAGAAATTTCAAACATCGAATCCACATGTATATGCAATTGGTGATGCGATTGAAGTGAAAGATTTTGTTACAGAAACAGAAACGATGATTCCTTTAGCGTGGCCAGCTAATCGTCAAGGTCGCATGTTAGCAGATATTATTCATGGTTATACGGATTCTTTATATAAAGGTACGATGGGAACTTCTGTAGCTAAAGTTTTTGATTTAACAGTTGCTTCGACGGGAGTAAATGAGAAAATATTAAAACGATTAAATATACCCTATGAGGTAGTACATGTACAGGCAAATTCGCATGCGGGATACTATCCGAATGCTACGCCAGTGCTAATAAAATTAATTTTTAATAAAGATAGTGGAAAAATTTATGGAGCGCAGGCGTTAGGACGTGACGGCGTAGATAAGCGTATCGATATTATCGCAACAGCAATGAAGGCAAACTTAACGGTAATTGATTTGCCAGATTTAGAATTATCATATGCCCCGCCTTATTCTTCTGCAAAAGACCCAGTAAACATGGTGGGGTATGCAGCAAGTAATATAGTAGATGGTTTTGTGGAAACAGTACAATGGCATGAGATAGATCGTATTGTTGAAAATGGTGGATATCTTATTGATGTTCGAGAGCCTAATGAACTAAAACAAGGAATGATTAAAGGTTCTATTAATATTCCGTTAGATGAATTACGTGATCGTTTGGATGAAGTGCCAGTGGGGAAAGAAATATATATTACTTGTCAACTCGGTATGAGAGGGTATGTTGCAGCACGCATGTTAATGGAAAAAGGATATAAGGTAAAGAATGTAGATGGTGGTTTTAAATTGTATGGAACGGTAGTACCAGAACGTGTTGTATATTGATATTTTTTCATCTTCCACTTCAAAATTTGGTGGAAGATGAAAGCCTATAGATTAAGGTTTCGCTTTGTGTTTTGTGAATGTATAAGGTGAAAATTAAAAATAGGGGTTTACAAAATACCCTACAGGGTATAATATATTGTCATAGGTTATAAATAGTGACATAATGGTAATGAGGTGATTATACAATGGAATATAATCAAGACATGAAAAATAGATTAAAGCGTATTGAAGGGCAAGTTCGTGGTGTGCTTCGTATGATGGAAGAAGGAAAAGATTGCCGAGAGGTTATTACACAGTTAACGGCATCTCGTTCTGCACTTGATCGTACAATTGGCCTCGTTGTTGGAACAAATTTAGAGCAATGTTTACGTGAACAGTTTGAAAGTGGTAATGGTTCAAATGAAGAATTAATTAAAGAAGCTGTTCAATTACTTGTAAAAAGCCGATAATCTGTCAAACGTAAGTGTTGACAGATTTTCAAAAACATTTTAATATACCCCTACAGGTATATGTATATAAATTATGGAGGAATCGACTATGAGTATAAAAGTGGATATGAGTTTAGATTGTAAAGGGTTGGCTTGTCCGATGCCGATTGTGAAGACGAAGAAGGCGATAGAAGGATTGGCATCAGGACAAGTGATTGAAATTAAGGCAACAGATAAAGGATCTACAGTAGATATACAAAGCTGGGCAAATAAAGTAGGGCATCAATATATCGGGACGAAACAAGAGGGCGATGTTTTGATGCATTACGTTAGGAAAGCGCATGAGCATGAAGTGAATGAAGTAGCGAAGTATCCTCTTACAATTACGAATACGGAGTTGGAAGAGATATTATTAAGTGATGAAGAGTGTATTGTATTAGATGTTCGAGAAGCAGCGGAATTCGCTTTTGGTCATATTCCATCGGCCATTTCGGTGCCGTTAGGAGAGTTAGACAGTACAGCTTTAGATCAGACGAAGCAAATTTATGTTGTTTGCCGAACTGGTAACCGTAGTGATGTTGCTTGCCATATGTTGAAAGAGAAAGGTTATACAAATGTGAAAAATGTCATTCCAGGTATGTTAGAGTGGCAAGGGAATATAAAGAATTAAATTTTTTTAAATGTAAATATACCATAGGGGGTAAAAAGATGAGTGTTAAATCATTACAAGCAAAAGATGTTGCAGAGAAAGTTTTATTCGGAGAGTTGTTTATTTTAGATGTTCGTAATGAGAAGGATTATGAAGATTGGAAAATTGAAGGGAAAGAAGTTACTTCAATGAATGTGCCGTACTTTGATTTATTAGAGGGTGTAGATCATATTGTAAGTGAATTACCTAAAGATAAAGATGTTTTAGTAGTATGTGCAAAAGAAGGGTCTTCTATATTTGTGGCAGAGCAATTAACAGAGGCTGGATTAGAAAATATTTATTATTTAGCTGGTGGTATGAAGGCATGGAGTGAATATGTAAAGCCTATAAAAGTTGGAGATTTAAAAAATGGCGGAAGTATGTATCAGTTTAACCGTCTTGGAAAAGGCTGTTTATCTTATATGGTCGTTTCAAACGGTGAAGCAGCAGTTATTGATGCAGTAAGAACAGTTGTAGCATATGAAGAATTTGCGAAAGAGCATGATGTTACGATTACGAATGTAATGGATACACATTTACATGCAGACCATATTTCTGGAGGACGTAAGTTAGCAGAAAAAGTAGGTGGTACGTATTGGTTACCGCCAAAAGATGCGGAGGAAGTTGTTTTCTCATACAAACCGCTTGTTGAAGGATCTGTTATTACGGTGGGGGGTACTAAAATTGAAATTGACGCATTATACTCACCAGGGCATACGATTGGAAGTACATCATTTATTGTAGATGATTCCTATTTATTATCAGGCGATATTTTATTTGTAGATTCAATCGGGCGTCCGGACCTTGCTGGGAAGGCTGAAGATTGGGTAAGTGATTTACGTAATACTTTGTATAGCCGATATAAAGAGCTATCTCAAAATTTAGTTGTGTTACCGGCTCATTATTCAAAAGTAAGTGAAATGAACGAAAGTGGTATTGTTAGCGCAAAATTAAAAGATTTGTTTGCGTATAATGCAGGATTAAATATTGAGGATGAGGGAGAGTTTCGTAAAGTTGTAACAGAGAATTTACCACCTCAGCCAAATGCATATGAAGAAATTCGTCAAACGAATATGGGTAAAATTCATCCAAGTGTAGATGAAGAGCGTGAAATGGAGATTGGTCCAAATCGTTGTGCAGTTCATGAATAATAAAATAAATAAAAAATGGAGGAATAGATGATGAATGTAAAACAAGTATTAGATGCGAAAGGATTAGCATGTCCAATGCCAATTGTAAAAACAAAGAAGGCAATGGAAGCATTACAATCAGGAGAAGTGTTAGAAGTACACTTAACAGATAAAGGTGCGATTAAAGATATTCCAGCATGGTCACAAAAAGGCGGTCATGAAGTGTTAAAGCATACAGAAGAAGAAGGCGAATTAAAGTTCTGGATCAAGAAAGCATAGCATTTCAATAATAAGTGGAAGATTACATCCTCTGCTTATTGTTGAAAGTAAAGAGGATAATCATATATGTCTTATATAGTTATATCTCTAATAGTATTGATGCTAGGAAGTTTCGTAAAACGTTACATTCCGGTTTTAAATGTTGCATATATTTCGTTAGAACAAGTAAGGAAAATGGAAAGTGTTGTTGTAGATGTACGCAATTACGCAGAGAGTCACAATGATAACACTTCTAGAATTATGTGTATACCGTATGCGTATTTAAAACGGTATTATCATGAAATACCAAATAAGCCTTTGCATCTTATTGTTCATAATAAAGTGGATCGGAATCTAAGTGTTCGTTTTTTAAGAAAGAAAGGGTTCCATATTCAAAGCTATAGTATATATTTGGACGGGAAAAAAGCACAGAAGGAGTTTAAATAGTTTTATGGATGTAAAGACAATATTGAATGTAATCTTAATTGTACTTGTATCGTGGTTTATTATTTCTCGCTTCTTACCAGTTAGAGGAGTGAAAAATATTTCAGGAAAAGATTTAAAACGTATGATGGGGCAAAAGAATAAACAATTTATTGATGTGCGGACAGCTGGTGAATATAGAGGGAACAATATTAAAGGATTTCGGAATATCCCATTAAATGAACTAGCTAATAAGGCGCAACAATTAGATAAACATAAAGAAGTTATTGTTCTTTGTCAGAGCGGGATGAGAAGTAAGCAGGCTGCAAAAGTATTAAAAAAATTAGGATTTCAGCATGTTATCAATGTTTCAGGCGGGATGAATGGTTTGTGAGGAGGAAATGTAAAATGAAAGAAATGACAGCAAAAGAATTAGAAGAAAAATTATTACGTAAAGAAGCAGTAAATATTGTGGATGTACGTGAAGTAGAAGAAGTAGCTGAAGGGAAAATTCCAGAAGCATGTAATATTCCACTAGGACTATTAGAATTTCGTATGCATGATTTGGATAAAAAGAAAGAATATATTATCGTTTGTCGCTCTGGCGGAAGAAGTGTAAGAGCAGTTCAGTTTTTAGAAGGTTACGGTTTTCGAGTGGTTAATATGGTAGGCGGTATGTTAGCGTGGGAAGGTAAAGTAGAATAGGGCGAAACGATTTTTTATAAAAATAAAAATACCCCTATAGGTAATCGGAAGGAGAACAACATGGAACAACAGAAGAAAACAACAATCGTTTTATTTAGCGGAGATTATGATAAAGCGATGGCTGCTTATATTATTGCAAATGGTGCAGCTGCTTATGATCAAGAGGTTACTATTTTTCATACTTTCTGGGGATTAAATGCTTTAAGGAAAGATGAACATGTGAAGGTAAAGAAAACTTTTATCGAAAAAGTATTTGGAAAAATGATGCCGCGCGGCGCTGATAAGATGGGATTATCAAAAATGAATTTTGCCGGTATGGGACCAAAGATGATTAAAGGTATTATGAAAAAACATAATGCGATGCCTTTACCAGATTTAATGGATTTGGCGAAAGAACAAGGGATTAAACTAGTAGCTTGTCAAATGACAGTAGATTTATTAGGGTTAAAAGAGGAAGAGATTATGGAAGGGGTAGAGTTTGCAGGAGTAGGAGCTTATTTAGCAGATGCTTCAGATGGGAATGTGAACTTATTCATTTAAATCACTTTCTTTTTAGATGGCGGGGGATATAAGGTGAGTTTAGTCGTATTACTTTTTATAATTGGGTTTATAGGATCATTTATATCCGGAATGGTTGGAATTGGCGGTGCGATTATTAATTACCCGATGATCCTATACATTCCGGTATTGCTAGGATTTACTGGTTATACGTCACATGAAGTGAGTGGTATTACAGCGGTGCAAGTATTCTTTGCAACTTTTGCAGGGGCATGGGCCTATCGGAAAAGTAATGATATGGATAAAACGCTCGTTTTGTATATGGGAGCTAGTATATTAATAGGAAGTTTCATAGGGAGTTTTGGTGCTAACGTATTGGAGGAACATACGGTAAATGTTGTTTATGCAGCATTAGCAACAATTGCTGCCATTATGATGTTTGTACCGAAACGTAATAATGGTAATGAAGTGAAATATAATAAATGGTTAGCAAGCTTGTTAGCTTTTATTGTAGGCGGAGCATCAGGCATTATAGGTGCTGGAGGTTCGTTCCTTTTAGTTCCGATTATGCTAGTTATTTTAAAATTGCCGATACGTACAACGATAGCGACATCTATCGCTATTACGTTTATTTCCTCAGTAGGGATTACAACTGGAAAAGTGATAACTGGGCAAGTAGTTGTAATTCCAGCTCTTATTATTGCACTTGCAAGTATCGTTGCTGCGCCGCTTGGAGCGCGAGTTGGGAAGAGGATCAATCAAAAAGCACTACAATATATGTTATCGATTTTGATTGTAGGCACTGCTGTTAAGATGTGGATTGATATGATATCGAAATAAAAGGATGGCGCTGCTTGCAGCCCATCCTTTTATTTATCCCGCTATTTAAGGACAGATCGATTATGCCCAAATAACTTTCATTAAGTTTTTATATTCGTCATTTGCTAATTTATATAGCATTCTCGTATGTTCAAAGACAAGTGCTGGATTAAAGTTTGGTTCTGAGAATGCAAGAGATGCTGAAATATCAATTGCATTTTGCTTGTTTAATGTGAATTTTGCAAATCGATAAGATGTGTTTAATTCATTGATAACGTGCAAAATATCATTTGTTGATGCTTCATTAGGTACGTGAGCAACATTGAAGCAGTATATATCTACAGTAGGATGTTCGTTTTGGAAAGCAGCGATAAGTTGAATTTTTGCTCCAGCTTCTGTCTCTAACCCTACTGAAAAATGAACAGAACCATCATTTTCATCTATATTTTCTTCCATGTATATATCGTTTGACTTTAAGTAGTCTTTAAAATCTGAGATGTTATGTTTTACTGCAGCTTTCATATGTATGAGCCCCCTGATAATTGGAATAGATTGCTACTGTTTATTATAATTTAAAAATATTAAAAAAGATAGTTAGAAAGTTCTGATTTTTGATTCTGACGGAATAAAAAGAAGCAGTACTCTACCTCCATAGAGAACTGCTTCTTTATTATTCATTGTCGTTAGACGATGTTTCTGTATCTTCACTGCTATTTTTATTCTTATTTTTCACTTCATTGTTACTTGATTCGCGTTCACTTGAATTTTCAGACTTAGATTCTTTTGTTTTCTCTGTACTTGTTTTTTTCGAATCAGAGTCTGTTTTTGTATATGCAGGTAATCCAAGATGTGCACGAAGATCGTTTGTAACTTTTGCTAATTCTTTTTTATCTGGATTGTAGTAATACGTTCGACCTCCACCAGCAGATTTGCTACATGTATCGTCACCTTTTTCCATATAGCAGTCGTCACCTTGAATTTGTAATTTCTCAATTGAAGAATCCGCCCCATATTTATAGAATGAAAGCATATCATCAAATGTTAAGTTTGTAACGAATTGTCCGTTAATATCATCAATGATGTTACCAACTTTAGTTACAGATCCAACGCTTGTTAGTTTCTTTAAAATTGCTTCAATAACAAGTTGTTGACGTTGCCCACGCATTGCATCACTATCGATGTGGCGCGTTCTAGCAAGAGCAAGAGCTTCTTCACTATTTAGTTTTTGAACGCCTTTCTTCAGGTGAATTGCATCAGCATTATCATTACTATCTTGTTCAGTAAATTCAACTGGTACATCAACTTCAATGCCGCCTAAATCGTCGACAATTTTCATAAATGATTTGAAGTTAAACTTTACAAAGTAATCAACAGGAACATTTAATAATTTTTCAACTGCATCAATACTTGCTTGTGGTCCACCATCTTTTCCGTTTTTAGTAGAACCATATGCATGAGCGTGTGTAATTTTATCTTTTTTCTTTTCCACTGGAATATATGTATATGTATCTCGTGGAATACTTAATAGTTTTACAGATTTGCTATCTTTATTAAACGTTGCAAGTAATAGTGCATCCGTTCTTATAGCTTCACCATATTCTTTCCCACGGACATCGCTTTCATCAACACCCATTACTAAGACAGAGACATTGTTTGTAATAGGTTTTACAGCTTTGTCACGTAAATCAGATTTATCACCGCGTGCTAAATCGTGTGCGGCATTTCGAACAGCAGAAGATGCTTTATTTACTAAAAACCAAGTATAACCGCCACCTACTATTAAAAAGAATAGGATAACGCTTATAATAATTTTTGTTTTTTTCTTACTATTTTTCGGTTTACTGCGTGTATTTTCTTGCAAAGATGGGTTTTGCTCCATTTCCTGTACTCCTTCATTTGGATTGAAATACGACACTCATATCCACTTATTATAATGAAATTTAGCGAAAAAAAACATTACAAATCATTTACATTTCGTAAAAATTCAATTTATTTATAAAAAGTCAGATTTTCTATATTTTATTTTTGAGATGTAGAATAAGTATAAGTTGTTTTAGTAGAAATGAAAATATGTATTATGAGAAAGTAATAGAGAAGTAAGATTTGTTGAAATATAGCCAAGAAGAAATGAGTAGTCTTACGTATATTTTCTATATAATAAAGAAGGATTTTACAGATAAAGGAGAAAAAGCATAATGAATCATACATCATTCCGAGCAATCGTTGTGAACGAAACAGAAAATAAGCAGTTTGTAAGAAACGTTGTCGAGAGAGAAGTAAGTAGTTTACCTGAGGGAGACGTATTAATACAGGTTCATTATTCTTCATTAAATTATAAAGATGCTCTTTCAGCCACAGGTAATAAAGGTGTTACGAGAACATATCCTCATACGCCAGGAATTGATGCAGCAGGAGTTGTTGTGAGTAGTGAAGATGAAACCATTAAGGTAGGAGATCAAGTCATTGTAACGGGATATGATTTAGGGATGAATACTTCTGGTGGTTTCGGAGAATATATTCACGTGCCGGCATCTTGGATTGTCCCTTTACCAGAGGGAATGTCATTAAAGGAAAGTATGATGTACGGGACAGCAGGTTTTACAGCTGCTTTATCAGTATATAAGCTTATTAGAGCAGGAGTAAAGCCTAGTATGGGCGATGTTTTAGTAACGGGTGCTACAGGTGGCGTAGGAAGTGTAGCTGTTAGTATTTTAAGTAAGCTAGGGTTTAACGTAGTAGGAGCGACAGGGAAAATGGAAGAGGAACAGATGCTACTACGTCTAGGAGCGAAAAAAGTGATTCATCGCACGAAATTGAATGATGAATCAGGAAGACCAATGCTTAAAGGAATATACGCCGGAGTTATCGATACTGTAGGTGGACATATGTTAGAAACAGCTTTAAAAACGGTAAAGTATGGTGGTTGCGTAACGACATGCGGTAATGTGGCAGGTCAGGAATTACAAACAACGGTATATCCGTTTATTTTGCGAGGCATAAGCCTTTTAGGAATAGACTCAGTGCAATGCCCAGTGGATGTGAGAAGAGATGTGTGGACACTCTTAGCAAATGAATGGGCAAATAAAGAGTTACTATCTTATACAGAAGAATGTACATTAGAAGAGTTAGATGAGAAGTTTACACTTATATTGCAAGGAAAGTTAAAAGGAAGAACAGTTATAAGTATGAAATGAAAAAAGAGACGCTTACATTAGCGTCTCTTTCCTATTATAAGGATTGTTTTAAATTGATTTTACCTTGTTCACCTAAAACACCATCAGCAATATTTACAGCATGATCACCGATACGCTCTAAGTTACTTACCATATCAACGAAGATGATACTTGCATCGCCGGAACAGCTACGTTCGTTTAGACGTATTACGTGTCGTTTGCGAAGAACACGTTCCATTTGGTCAATTTTACGTTCTTTTGCAATAACAGTTTGAGCTAGTTCAGTATCGAAGTTTGTTAAAGCTTCAACTGCGTCTTGTAATGTTGAAATTGTTAATTCAAGCATTTCATTTAGTTCAGCTAGTGCCTCGTCTGATAGGGAAACACGGTTTGAAATTTGGAAATCTACAAGTTCTACAAGGTTTTCTACATGATCACCGACACGTTCAATATCTCCAACAACACCAGCTAAAACAGAATGCTTCTCAGAATCTGCTGATGAAAGTGGTTTTTCTGATAGTAAAACTAAATACTCGGTAATTTTTTTATCTAAATTGTTAATAGCGCCTTCTAATTGAGTAGCCATGTTAGCGTGTTTTTTGTCTTGTGTATTTAAAAACTGGTTTGCTTCTTTTAATCCATCTAATGAAAACTCCGCCATGCGGATAATCTCTTTTTGAGCTTCTGTTAAAGCAATAGCTGGAGATTGTTCAATAAATATTGGATTTAAATGTTGTGGTTTGAAGTTAATAGATGCATCTTCACCACGAATGATTTTTGTTACAATCCAGGCTAATACTGCAATGAATGGGAACTGAATGATTGTATTCGT
This sequence comes from Bacillus sp. SH7-1, assembly GCF_008042405.1. Taxonomy (NCBI): domain Bacteria; kingdom Bacillati; phylum Bacillota; class Bacilli; order Caryophanales; family Bacillaceae; genus Bacillus; species Bacillus sp. SH7-1. Next base: position 79,272 of record NZ_QNUD01000006.1, on the reverse strand, counting down.
TACGTTAAATGTTCCATGTGCGAATGCAATTGTCATTTCTGGATTTAAATTTAATGACGTTTGGAAATATTGAATTAAACTTGTAAATGGTATTAATATGATCGTAAAGATAATGGTACCGATAATATTAAAGATAACGTGAACTAATGCTGCACGTCTTGCTGCAATTGAAGTACCGATTGCTGCTAATACTGCTGTAATTGTCGTACCGATGTTATCACCGAATAATACAGGAAGAGCAGCTTGTAAATCGATTGCACCTTGACCGAATAATTCTTGTAAAATACCGATTGTTGCGCTTGAGCTTTGCACAATTAAAGTGAAGACTGTACCGACAATAATTCCCAAAATTGGATTATCGCTCATGCTAATCATTAAATCTTGGAATGACTCTAAAGAACGAAGAGGTTTCATACCTGCGCTCATTAATTCTAAACCGAAGAATAACATACCAAAACCGAATACAACTTGACCTACAGAATGTACCTTTTTATTTTTAAAGAAGAATAATAAAATCGCTCCAACTGCCATAACTGGGAGAGCATATTCTCCGATTTTAATTCCGATAATAAATGCAGTAACTGTCGTACCGATGTTCGCACCCATAATAACACCAATTGCTTGTCGTAATGTCATAAATCCGGCACTTACAAGTCCGACTGTTAAAGCAGTTGTTCCTGAACTTGATTGAATTAATACTGTAACTAACATACCTGCTAGTACACCCATCAGTGGGTTTGTTGTAAAGCGATCTAGAATATCGCGAAGACGATCTCCCGCTGCTTGTTGCAGTCCATCGCCCATGTATTTAATCCCGAATAAGAAAATACCTAATCCACCAATGAACTGGAAGATCATTTCTTGAACATTATATTCCACGCATTCCACTCCTTAAATTTCATGTACGATGTAATTATTAACTGAACCTTGAGGCACTGTAAACGGTTTGTTAGTAAAATTTACACTAAATTTACAAAGAGAAGAAAAGTTTACAATTCTTTAAAGAAGCAGTTGTATTTTATTGGTTTTCATCTTGTATAAATCTTAATTTTGTAAAGAAATCACACTTTTTAGAATAGTATTTTTCGGTTGAATATCAAGGAAAGCGTCTGTTAGTTCATTGTATATTTTTTGATGAAAGTTAAAAAAATATGTAGAAAAATGCATGTAGTTTTATAACAGGAATAATGAGGGGAAACCATTCTTTTAAAACAATAAAAAAAGCCACTGAAATTATCCAGCAGCTTTTTCTGTGTTTTTATCTCCATGCTTTTGTTTTCTTACACTTGTGATGTAAATGAACAGGAAAGCAATAAGTAGTAGAGAGGAATAGCGATATACAGTTGCGTAGTTTGTAAAATGTGCAATGAATCCAAAAATAATCGCGCCAGCACCAATTCCAAGGTCAAATGCTGAGAAGAATGTAGCTGTTGCGACTCCTCGTCGGTGTGGTGCTACTCGGTCGATCATCCATGCTTGTAGAGCAGGTTGAATCGCTCCAAAACCACTTCCGTAGCATGCTGCCGCAATAATTAAACTCGGAATTGTAGTTGTATACGACAATAAAATAATACCCGTAAACGTAATAATAACTCCTGGAACAATAACGAATGTATGACCTTTCGCATCATATAACTTTCCAGAAAACGGACGAGTGACGGCGATTGCAAGTGCATTAAATAAGAAGAAGAGGCTTATATCAGCAATGCCGACTTCCGTAGCAAATAATGTAATAAAGCTCCCGATTCCTCCGTACATTAATGTAATACACAATATTAATAATGAAGGAAGTAAAGCTTTGCGTTCAATAAATCCATCAAGGAAGGTACCAGATGTTTGCTGTGGTGGTTGCGGCGATTTTTTAATTTGAAGTAGTTTCGTTAATATTAAGGAAACAATTGTACATGAAAGTGCACATAAAAAAAGAATCGTGAAGTTATATGTTTGCATAAGCCAAAGTCCGATAAGTGGACCGAGCGCCATTGCAATCGTTCCAGAAAGACCGAAATATCCCATGCCTTCACCGCGGCGAGCTTGCGGAATTAAATCTGAAACGACAGTTCCATATGTAGTCGTTGTAATACCAAAACCAGCTCCATGTAAAATTCGAACGGCAAGCAATAGGAAAACAGTTGAAGCGAAAAGATAACTACCCATAGCTAGTAAACAAATAGCAGTACCGATCATTAAAATGATTTTTTTGTTAAATTTTTGCAAGGCATTTCCAGTTAGCGGTCTAACAAAAAGTGCTGCAACTGTAAACATACCGACAACAAATCCGATATTGGAACTTGTGCCACCAATTTCTTTCACATAAACAGGTAAAGTAGGAATTAACATTTGAAATCCTAAAAACATACATAAGTTTGCTAGAATTAGCGCAAAAAACTCTTTTGTCCATAACGGTTCTCGTTTTACGAGTATTGCCTCTCCCATATATTCATCCCCTATATAAAATTTTCCCGCTATTAACGGGCAGTAAAACTCCCACCTCAAAATCCGGCTGGAGCAAAGAAGTTAGGTGGGAGATCAACTGCCCGTAAATGCCCGATTGGTTCAACTAATAATCAGTGGGGGATGAACAACCCCCCCTCACTGATTAAAGTTTCACTTTATCTCTTTTCTTTCGAGTATATGTATTGGTCAATGTAACAGTCAAGGAAGGTGCCTTGAAAACGTACAACAATTTTCGAGGTGAAAAAACTGACAAATTTGTGGAAAGACTACACAACTATGAAAAAAAGTTGTAAAGTATAGATGTATAGACTAGTAGTTGTTATGAATGATAGAAATTGTTTTTTCTTTAAAGAAAGCGGATTCAAATGGTAGTGGAAGAGAAGGGGATATATACTTTTTCACTACATATATTTGAAAAGGTTTACAATATGATGAAGAAAGAGGCGTGTACATATGAGACGATTAGGTATTTCTATTTATCCAGAACATTCAACAGTAGAGAAAGACAAGGAGTATTTAACATTAGCAAGTAAATACGGATTTAATCGTGTATTTACATGTTTATTATCTGTAGATGGTGAAAAAGAGAAAATTATAGAAGAGTTTAAAGAAACGATTTCTCATGCAAATACATTAGGGTTCCAAGTGTTAGTTGATATTAGTCCAGCTGTTTTTGAACAACTAGGTATTTCGTATAATGATTTATCGTTCTTCCATGAACTAGGTGCGTACGGTATTCGTTTAGATGTTGGATTCTCTGGTTTAGAAGAATCAATTATGACTTACAATCCATACGGCTTAAAAATTGAGATTAATATGAGTAACGGTACGAAGTATGTAGATAACATTATGAGCCATAGACCAAATCGTGAAAATTTAATTGGTTGCCATAATTTTTATCCGCATCGTTATTCAGGATTATCATACGATCATTTTATTAAATGCTCGAAACAATTTAAAGATTATGGTATGAGAACGGCTGCTTTTATTTCATCATTTGATGCAACATATGGACCTTGGCCAGTAACAGAAGGATTATGTACGTTAGAGCAGCATCGTGAATTACCAATGACGACACAAGCGAAGCATTTATTTGCGACGGAATTAATTGATGATGTTATTATTGCGAATGCATATGCTTCAGAAGAAGAATTAGAGGCACTAGGTGCATTAAATAAAGAGAAACAAACATTTGATATAGAGTTATATGATACAACGACAGAACTAGAAAGAATTATCGTATTAGACGAACCTCATTTTTATCGCGGGGATGTATCTGAATATATGATTCGCTCGACACAAAGCCGTGTGAAATATAAAAAAGAAGAGTTTAAACCTCATAATACACGTGAAATTAAGCGCGGCGATCTTTTAATTGATAATGAGCAATATGGCCAATATAAAGGTGAATTGCAAATTGCATTAAAAGATATGGTGAATACAGGAAAAACAAATGTAGTTGGCCGAATTGTGGAAGAGGAAATTTTCTTATTAGATTATTTACAAGCATGGGATAAATTCGGATTTACATTAAAGAAATAGAGAGAATATAAAAGGGAAAAACTACTGACTTCAGCAGCTTTTTCCTTTTTATATATAAAGAGTGAGAGGAAGAGCTATGACAAAGGTGCATCAGCGATTAATTTCTATTTTAGAAGAGTTTTTAGAAGAGAAATCGATGTTAAATCGAGCTTTTTTAGCAAGCCGTTTACATGTATCAACGAAGACGATTCAAAAAGATATAAAATTATTAAATGATATATTGGAAGAAAACGGAGCGAAAATTGAATCGCAAAGAGGGACTGGATATGAACTAGAAATTATACAAACGAAGAAGTTTGAAGAGTTTTGCATGAGTCTATTTCAAAAACAGACGGAAAAAATCCCAACGTCTTATGAAGAAAGGGTAGCTTACATTCTGCAACGTATTTTAACGACAGAAGGGTATGTAAAGCTTTCACAGTTAGCAGAGGAGATTTATGTGAGTAAATCGACTGTAAATTTAATTATGAAAGATGTTACAGATATATGTGGTCGCTATAAACTGCAAATTGAAAAGAGACCGTATTATGGTATACGTATTGTGGGTGAGGAGTTTCATATTCGTTCTTGTTTATCACAATATGGTTTACCGCGTTATGACCATACTCCGTTTCATGAGCAATTTGAGCAGAGTGATACATATTTATCGTTACCTCATATACCGCTAATCCGTTCAGTTATATTAAAGTATATCGAGGGAGGGACGATATATTTATCAGATATAGAAATTGATAATTTAGTCATTCATATTGCAATTGCATTAAGGCGTTGTGAAAATCAACATTATATGAAAGGACTAAATAAGGAGCAAGCGGAACTTATTATAAAGAAAGAATATGCAATTGCGAAACAGATTGTAGGGGATTTAGAGAAAGAGTTGCATCTTTCATTTCCAGAAGAAGAAGTTTTATATGTGACAATGCATTTATTAAGCACTGCTGTTACAGCGAAAGATCGTTATGAAAATGTGGAAGAACTATTAGGGAAAGATCTATATGCATTCATGCAACATATTCTTTTTAAAGTAGCGGAAGAACGGAATCTTATTTTTTATTATGATGAAGAATTATTATTTGGGTTTGGTGTCCATTTAAAAACATTATTAAATCGTTTGAAGTATAAGTTAAATACGAGAAATCCTCTTTTGGCAGAAGTGAAAAAGAATTATCCGTATGCTTTTGAAATTGCGGTTCTCGTTGGAGATATAATTGGTGAATATACAGGAGAATCGATCCCGGAAAGTGAAATTGGTTATATTGCAATTCACTTCGGCGGAGCGATGAGTCGTTTACAGGAACAGAATCAAAAGAAAAGATGTTTATTAGTTTGTGCAACTGGTCAAGGAAGTGCCCAACTATTGAAATATAAAATTCTATCACAATTCCGAGATAAATTAGAGATTGTAGGTATTACCGGTTATTATCAATTGAAAGTGGAGGATCTTTATAAAGAAAAGATAGATTGTATTATTAGTACGATTCATATACCAAGTGGTTTACCTGTGCCTGTTATAAAAGTAAACTCAATATTTGACGATAAAGAGATTAAGTCAATTGGTCAGCAGTTGTTTACACATGTGAATAATAGTGTGCAGCAATATATTAAGGAAGATTTAATCTTTTTAAATCATAGTGCTTCTACGAAAGAAGAGGTTATTCAGTTATTATGTGAGAAAGCTGCTCAGAAAAACTATGTACCAGAAAACTTTTATGATTCTGTTATGGAAAGAGAAAATACATCTCTGACAGCGGTTGGGAATTTAGTTGCGATTCCTCATCCGATGCAGTTATTAAGTGCGGAAACATTTTTGATGTTTTGTACACTTGAAAAGGCTGTTGATTGGGGAGATAAAAAAGTACAACTAATTATTTTATTTAGTGTAAAGCGCAATAATAATGAAGATTTACAACGGCTTTATGATTTTTTATATGATATTATGTCTAGTCAAAGTGTGATAGAGAAACTAACTCAAACAGAAGGTATTGAAGATTTTCAAGAGATGTTACTATCGGTTTAAAAAAGTATATAAAAACTTCCGTTACATAACGGAAGTTTTTTATGTTTAATTGTATGCGTTTTCATAATAAGATAAAAATATAGAAAAAAGATAGCTTGGGGGAATTTAAAATGACTGATATGCAAACTCCATTTGCGTTAATTTTACATGGTGGCAACGCGAGAAGCGCATCGCTTGAAGCAATTGCTTTTGCAAGACAAGGAGATTTTGAGAATGCGAGTGAAAAGATGACACTTGCTAGTGAAGAAATTTCAGCAGCGCATCGCATTCAAACGGACTTAATTCAAGAAGAAGCAAGAGGAAATCATGCAGAAATCAGTTTACTGTTAGTGCATGCACAAGATCATTTAATGAATGCAATTACAGTGAAAGAACTTGCGGAAGAATTTATTACTCTTCATAAACGAGTGGAAGAGAAAGTGACAGTATAAGATGTACATTTTATTATGTTGTGCAGCAGGCATGTCAACGAGTATGGTCGTAAGAAAAATGCAAGAAGAAGCAAAGAAGCAAGGAAAGAATTATAAAATTAAGGCGGTTGATTCAGAACTAGTGAAGCTTGAAATTAAGGAAGCTGATGTCGTTTTAATCGGTCCGCAAGTAAAATATTTATTTCCAGCGGTAGAGTTTCTTGCAAATTCATACAATATACCAGTTGCGATTATAGACCAACGAGATTATGGCATGTGTGATGGTTTGAAAGTACTTAAGCAAGCAGAACAATTAGTTTTAGCATAATTATATTTTTTTAAATATAAACATTATAATGTTATAACTTTATTTCGTTCTTTCATAGAAAAGAGAAAGAGGAGGGGTATTGATGAATGGATTTATGAGTTTTATGGAACAAAAGATTATGCCAACAACGCAAAAGATTGCGGGACAGCGACATTTATTAGCAATTCGAAACGGGGTTATTTCTACATTACCGTTAACGATTGTCGGATCATTTTTCGTTATCTTTTTAAATTTACCGATTGATGCATATATGGAGTGGATTGCACCATTTCGTCATATTTTAGATATTCCATTCCGATTTACAGTAGGGCTAATGGCGTTATACGCAGCATTTGGGGTAGGAGCTTCACTCGCGAACTTTTATCAGCTCAATCAGTTAAGTGCAGGGTTGTTATCTGTACTCGCCTTTTTACTAGCATCGGTTGAACCGATTCAAATTACGAAAGCTGTACCAGGTGTTATTGATGCAGGTAGATATATTTCAGTAGGAACATTAAGTGCAACGTCTTTATTCGGTGCAATTGTTACAGCATTAATTGCAGTAGAAATTTATCATTTTATGATTAAGCATAATATCTCGATTAAATTACCAGATAGTGTACCACCAGCAGTTGCAAACTCGTTTGCAGCATTAATTCCAACGTTAGTAGTTATTCTTTTATTCTGGGGTATTCGTTACGGTTTGAAATTTGATGTAAACACAACAATCACATATTTAATCGCACCACTAAAATCAGTATTAGTAGGAAATAATTTATTCGGCGGTTTATTAACAGTATTCTTAATCGTATTCTTCTGGTCATTCGGTATACATGGACCTGCGATTTTAGGACCAATCATTCGCCCAATGTGGGATTCAGCAATTCTTGAAAATATGGAAGTATTCACGGCTACAGGAAATGCACATCAGTTACCAAACTTATTTACAGAGCAATTTATTCAATGGTTCGTATGGATTGGCGGATCAGGTTCAACGTTAGCTTTAGTAATTATGTTTATGTTCTCTAAATCTAAGTTCCTAAAAGAATTAGGTAGATTATCATTCGTACCAGGTTTATTCAATATTAACGAACCAATTATTTTCGGGGCACCGATTGTAATGAACCCAATCTTAATCATTCCATTCGTTATTACACCTTTAGTTACAACGACAGTATCATATTTTGCAGTTGTTTCAGGTATGATTCCGTTGATGATGGCGAAACTGCCATTTACGATGTTAGCACCAATTGCAGCGATTATTAGTACGGACTGGACAATTATGGCTGGTGTACTTGTACTTGTTAACTTTGTTATCTCATTCGTTATTTACTACCCATTCTTCAAAATGTATGAGAAACAACAATTAGCAGGAGAGGAGAAAACAGAATGCTCGGATCAATTATCATCTTAATTACATTCGTAGCGGGACAGTGTATCGCACATTATTCAAAATGGGTACAAAGTAAATCGTTATTAGTTTTACTACTAGTATCAATTTTATTTATCGGTAGTTCAATGGGTGCCTATGTAATGCTAAGCTTGCAATCACCGTACGTTATCATTGTACCAACGATTTTATGTGCAACATGTTTATCTGCAAAATATAGATTTACGAGCATGGCATTAATACAACGTGTGAAGGAGATGCAAAAGCATGGAGCGTAAATTAGGAATTTCACTTTATCCAGAGCATTCAACGAAAGAAAAAGATATAGCATACATTTCAGCAGCGGCACGCCACGGTTTTTCAAGAATATTCACATGTCTATTATCTGTGAATCGTCCGAAAGAAGAAATTGTAGCTGAATTTAAAGAAATTATTAATCATGCAAAAGATAATGATATGGAAGTTATTTTAGATGTAGCTCCAGCTGTCTTTGATCAACTCGGTATTAGTTATAGTGATCTATCATTTTTCGCAGAGTTAGGTGCAGACGGTATTCGATTAGATTTAGGGTTTGACGGATTAACAGAAGCGAAAATGACGAATAATCCGTACGGTTTAAAAATTGAGCTAAATGTAAGTAACGATATTGCGTACTTAGAAAATATTCTTTCGCATCAAGCGAATAAGCCAGCTTTAATTGGTTGTCATAACTTCTATCCGCAAAAATTCACTGGACTTCCGTATGACTATTTCATTCACTGTAGTGAACGCTTTAAAAAACATGGTATTCGCACGGCAGCATTTATTACGTCACATGCAGCTAACATCGGTCCATGGGATATTAACGACGGATTATGTACGTTAGAAGAGCATCGTAACTTACCGATTGAAGTGCAAGCGAAACATTTATGGGTAACAGGGCTAATCGATGATGTAATTATCGGAAATACTTATGCGAGTGAAGACGAGTTAGAGAAACTAGGAAACTTAAATCGTTACATGTTACAGCTAAAAGTAAACTTTGTAGACGAGGCGACTGAAGTAGAGAAGAAAGCGACACTGCAAGAATTACACGTAAGACGCGGCGACATAACAGAATATATGGTACGTTCTACAGAAGTGCGTAAAAAGTACAAAGACTATGACTTCCCGGTGCGCGAAAGTGTGCTACAGGAAAGAGGGCAAGTTGTAATTGGTAACAACTCATTTGGTAAGTATAAAGGCGAACTACAAATCATTCTAAAAGAAATGCCGATAGATGAACGGAAGAATATTGTCGGTACAATTGCAGAAGAAGAGTTGTTCTTACTAGATTATGTAGGAGCTTGGACGCAGTTTACTTGTGTGGAATAGGGAAGTACAAGGGGAGGATGCTATGGCATCCTCTTTTTTCTGTTGAAATAGTAATCTATCGTATATAGAATTGGACGGGAGTGAAGGGGAAAGAATGTAAGAACCAAAAAAAGAGTCAGTCTCAACGAGACTGACTCTTTTTTACTAACTAGTTTAATACTTTAACTGTAACTGTTTTACGTCCCCAGTTACTTGATGTGCCTTTGTCTGGCATTAAAACATCGATTTTATTTCCTTTAATAGCTCCACCAGTATCACCAGCGATTGCTACTCCGTAACCTTCAACCCATACTTTTGAACCTAATGGAATGACACTTGGATCAACTGCGATTAGTTTCATGTTTGGATTAGCTGTTAAGTTGTGACCTAAAGCTGATTTTACTTGGTCGCCTGCTTTATAACCATTTTCAAGTGGATCTGCTGTGTAAGCTGTTGCTACAACGCGTAACTCACGAGAAGATGATGGTGCACTTGTTTCAGTTTCTTTTGCAACAGGTTGTTGTGTAGCTGGTTTTTGAGCTTTAGCCGCTTCACGAGCTTTAGCTGCTTCTTGAGCCTTAGCTGCCTCTTGAGCTTTAGCTGCTTCTTGAGCTTTAGCTGCCTCTTGAGCTTCAGCTGCTTCTTGAGCTTTAGCTGCTTCACGAGCTTTAGCTGCCTCTTGAGCTTTAGCCGCTGCTTGAGCTTCAGCTGCTTCTTGAGCTTTAGCTGCTTCCCTAGGTTTGAGTGTTTGCTGCTTCTTGAGCTTTAGCTTCTGCTTGAGCTTTAGCTGCTTCACGAGCTTTAGCTGCTTCTTGAGCCTTGCTTGAGCTTCAGCTGCTTCACGAGCTTTAGTTGCTTCTTGAGCTTTAGCTTTTGCTTGAATTTCAGCTGCTTCTTGAGCTTTAGCAGCTTCACGAACTTTAGCTGTATCTTGAACTTTAGTTGCTTTTTCAGCTTTAACTACTGGTTGTACTTTAATTGGAGCTTTACCTGTTAAGTAAGGAACATGAACATAAGCTGTTTTTCCGTTATATTCAAATTGGATCCAATCATTTTCAACTTGGTGTGTTGTTTCAATTACATCATCTTGTTTCAATTTACCAAGAATTTCTGAGTCTGTGTTTGCACCAGCACGTACGTTTAATACGTTAGCTGTTACGTAGTAAGTGTCTTTTGTATAGTCAGCGCTAATGAAAGCTTCTTTACCGCTATTCAATTTCACTTTTGACCATCCGTTTTCTGTATGTAAAACATTTACTTTATATCCATCTAATAATTTTCCTACAACTTGTGATTCAGTAGTTGGGTTTTCTCGTACATTTAGTACATCAGTCGTTACGATTGTTTCTGCTTTAGCAGATGTTGTGAAAATCCCAAGACCAAAAACCGCTGCTGTTGCTATACCCATAAATTTTTTCATAATAGCCTCCATTGCATTTGTTTTCGTTGACCTCATTATAGCAACCATTATTTTCTTATTTGCGAAAAACATAAAATTACAAAGCTTTCGTAACGGGTCATTAATATTCTGTAATAATTCCAGTAATATCCTAAAAGCGCTTTCTTATAGTTTTTAGGGGAGGTTTGAGCATATGATGCATAAAAAGGGGAGTATTTCAATTTCTAATAGGTTAATAATATTTCTGTAGTGTTACACAATTGTTTCTTAGGTGTTACAAAAATGGCGTATTTTGCTGTTGAAACAGGTGATTAGTTATGTAAAAATAACTATTTTGGCTGTAGAGGAATATAAATGAGGTGAAATTTAATAAAAAATCGCCATAATTGTTACAAAATAAGTCGAGGTATGGAAAAAATTACGCCTTGATTTTAGGGTGTCACATATTATTTTTGCAATAATAGGATTCTATAATAGCTTTAGTAGGTTAAAATAATTAAAGGTGTTTATAACGTGAAACATATATAATAGAAGAAACACGATTTAATAGATAAATAAAAAACGTAGGAGTGTAAGCTCCTACGTTTTTGCTTATTCATATCGTAAACATTCAATTGGATCCAGTTTTGCAGCTTTGTTAGCTGGAAGTAAACCGAATATAATACCGATTAACATTGAGATACCTACTGCAAGAAGTCCAAGTTCTTTTGAGACAACGAGTGGCCATCCGGCAAAGATTGAGACGATCCAAGCGAAGAAGATACCGAGCATGAATCCGATGAAACCACCGAGTCCTGTTAAAATACAAGATTCAATTAAGAATTGTGTTAATACTTTACCGCGTGTTGCACCAAGTGCTTTACGAATACCGATTTCACGTGTACGTTCTGTTACAGATACAAGCATGATGTTCATTACACCGATACCACCAACAAGTAAGGATATAGCGGCAATACCACCAAATACCATTTTCATCATACCGATCGATTCGTCTAATTGTTTCGTAAATTCACCCATATCTTGCGCTTCAAATTTATGCTCAAATTTAGGAGCCTTCATTTCGTTTAAAACAGAAACGGCTTGTTTTTCTACACTTTTACGTTCCGCTGGAGAAACGAGCGTTAATTTCACAGTGTCATACTCAGTTACTCCAGAAATGACAGGGGCATTCTCAAGTGATGTATAACCTTCTGACATAGCCATTCCAAACTCATTTTTTGTTTCATACACACCGACTACTTTATATGGTTTTCCTTTTATATCTGTGTATAAATTTGATTCCCAACCATTAAATAATTTATTGAACGCTTCTTCATTTAATATAACAGCAGGAATTGCTTGGTTTAATTCGCTATCGTTTAATTCACGACCGTGAACTAATTTTATTTTCGAATCTGTCATGAAGTCGCCTGTTCCACCTTTTAAATCAAGAGAAACATCTTTTGAACCAGCAGATGCTTTTACTTTCATACTTACATCTGGATACACATCTTTAACGCCTGGTACAGTTTGAAGACGGTTTAGCATATCGGCTGTAATTTTTGCGTTGTCTGGTCCATAATCAGGATTTTTGTAGTAAATCGTTACTTCATTATCTTTTCCTTGGCCTAACTCTTTTTTAAACTTTGCATTTGTACCATCACCCATTGAAATGATAGTAATAATGGCACTAATACCGATAATAATTCCTAGCATCGTTAAGATAGAACGCATTTTATGAGCAAAGATAGAGGAAAGGGCCATGCGTATATTTTCACTCGTGTTCAAAATTAACCTCTCCAATCTTGGACGATATTTCCGTCACGAATTACAATTTGACGTGCTGCAGCTTCCCCAATTTCACGATCATGGGTAATCATAATGATTGTTGAGCCTTGTTTGTTTAATTCGTAAAAGAGGTCCATAATTTGTGTACTTGTTTTCGTATCAAGTGCCCCCGTCGGTTCATCGGCTAAAATGAACTTTGGATTATTTACGATTGCACGTGCAACAGCGACACGCTGTTTTTGTCCACCTGATAATTCGTTCGGTAAGTGAGTAGCACGATCAGCTAAACCTACTTTTGTTAAAGCAGCTAATGAGCGCTCACGTCTTTCTTTTTTATCAACTCCAGCGTAAATAAGAGGTAGCTCTACATTTTGAAGTGCTGTAAGTCTTGGTAATAACATGAAGTTTTGGAATACGAACCCGATCTCTTTATTACGAACGCGTGCAAGTTCTGTCTCAGACATGTTTGAAATGTTTTGACCAGCTAGTTCGTATGCACCTGTCGTTGGTTTATCTAAACAACCGATAATGTTCATTAATGTTGATTTACCAGAACCAGATGGTCCCATAATAGAAGTGAATTCTCCTTGGTTCAGTGTTACGTCAATTCCGTGTAATATTTGAACGGATTCTGCACCATTTTGGAAGGATTTCGTGATGCCTTTTAAGTTAATCATTCAACGACAACCTCCATACCATCTTTTAAGTCTTTTTCAGGTTTAGAGATAATTTGTTCTCCTTTTTTCACTCCAGAAACTTTCGCTTCGCTATCTGTTTCGAATTCAACAGTAACTGCTTGTTCTTTCGCTTTACCGTCTTTTACGATGAAGACAACATTTTTGTCACCTTTTTTCACGATGCTGCTTTTCGGAACAATTGTCCCAGTTGCTTCGCCAGATTTACTTGTTACGTAAACGTGGAAGCCGTTTTGTAATTCTTCACTATTATCTAATGTGACAGTGAATTGATAGTTAGAAACAGTTTTATTTTCGTCCATACTCTTTAATGGTGTAGAACCGATTTCTGTTACTTTTCCTGTCCAAGTCTTACCAGCGACAGTTTTTGAGGAAACAGTTACTTCTTGCCCAACTTTCATACTAGCAAGCTCATATTCAGAAAGTTGACCTTTTACTTTAAATGGACCAGCGTGACGAAGTGTAATGCCGCTCATGCCTGTTTTTTCATCAGCAATTTTTACGATATCATCAATTACGCCATCAGCAGGACTTGTTACAGAAAGTGTGTTTACTTTCTCTTTTGCTGCTTTAATCATTTCATCAGATTTTTCAACTTCAAACTTTTTCATTTCAAGTTGTGATTCTAATTGTTGCACTTCGATTTCTGATGCTTTTAATGCTTCAGCAGGAAGGCCTGCATTTTTATCTTTTTGTAATTTTTGTTTCGCTGTATCAATTTGTTTTTGGAACAATGTTACTTCTTTTTGTGCGATTTTCTTTTGCATTTCTGCTTCTGTTACACCCTGTTTAGCAGTAGGATCATTGTATTTAAACAGAAGCTGACCTTTTTTCACTTCATCACCTTTTTTTACAGCTAATTCATACGTACCTTTTGTTGGATCAAATGAAATTGTTTCGATTCCGTTTGGGATAACTTCACCGCCAAATTTTTGCGCGTTTTCAATTTGTTTTTCTGTTACTTTATATCCGCTATATGCCATTGCAACATCTGAGCCACCGCCAGCAAATGCAAAGTATGATCCAGCTGCAATTCCGATTGCTACTACACTAGTAATTAACACTTTATTTTTCTTCTTCATCTATTTATCACCTTTTCGTTCGTTTTAGTATCTACATTAAGTATAGAAGAGGTGAAGAATCTGACAAATCGTTTTAGCTTACAATAACCTTACAGTTTTGTAAGGTGTGAATATCTAAATGTAAGGTAGAGCTTGTCCCAGTGTAAGCAAATGAATTGACTCGTTGTTTCTTTCTTACAATAATATTGTATGAAGGAGAGGAGGAAGGAAGATGGAAGCTTATTTTAGTGCGCATCCATTAAAACCGTTTATTCCATACTCAAGGCAACATGCCATTATATTATTTATTATGTTGGTAGGAATCGTTTTTTTATATCAATACCAAGATGTATTACGTCAAAATGAGTGGAATATAACGGTTCGATATGCGATTGCATTTTTATTTATAGGGAGTGAAATTGGACTGCATATGTGGGAGTGGAAAGCAGGGATTTTTGAGCTAGCCACTTCATTACCGTTTGAGTTATGTACGATTAGTTTGTTGTTAGCGTCAATTATGATCATAACGAAAAGTTACCGTATATATGAGATTGTATTTTTCACAGGAATTATTGGTGCATCACAAGCCATTTTAACGCCAAACTTGCAGTATGCTTTTCCGCATTTTCGTTTCATTGAATATTTTATCGCGCATATATTGCTCATTTGGGCACCACTCTTTATGACTTGGGTGGAAGGATATCGTCCGACAGTACAATCTATTAAACGCACAATGATATTTTTAAACATATTGATTCCGATTGTTTCGTTTGTAAATTACAAAACAGGTGGTAATTATATGTTTTTAGCTCATAAGCCAGAAACAGCTTCATTACTTGATATGTTAGGACCGCATCCTTACTATATTATTTCATTAGAACTCGCAGCGCTTATTGGATGTTTTATTTTATATATGCCATTTGCGAAAAGGGAAAAACAGTTACACAAAGAATCGTTAGGGTCATAACCTAGCGATTTTTTATATATTGAATATTTACAATTCAGAAAATTAAGAATAAAATTAAAGGGGAAATTATAGAGAGAGAAGGGCGAAAATGGTCAAAAAGGTATTTTTGAATGGAATGGAAGTGACGATTCAATTTCTTATTTCGATTTTAGGGATTATTATGTTAGGGGCTCTGCCAAAATTATTTTATGGATTTAAGCTGGATGTATCAAAGTACATACAGAGTTTAAAAGAAGTGTTTGTGAACTTAATGGATATTTCTAATTTGCAATATGTGAGAGGTAAATTTTTATTTCCGCAGTTGTTCGTCCATTATAAAGAAACAATTGTTATATTTTTAGCTGCTTTTTTCATTTCATTACTTGTAGCATTTTGTATTGTTTATGTAATTATGAGTAGTTCACCGCGTATACAACATCGAATTAAATCATTTCTTATCTTCCTAGAATCCATTCCAGATATCCTTCTTATTTTAGTATCACAAATTTTAGTTGTATGGCTTTTTAAACAAACAGGTTTTTTACCTTTTCAAATTGCTTCAATTGGAGGCGAGTCGATTAGGGGGTTGCCAATATTGTGTTTGAGCATCCCGACTACGATTATGTTTGTAAAAATGGTCGTGCTTCGTTTTGAAAATGAACTAGAAAAAGATTATGTACTATTTGCTAAGGCGAAAGGGCTGGGGCGCTTTCATATTTTAAATCGTCATATTTTACGAAATGTGTTGCTTAGTACATTATTCTTTGCGAAAACGAATATCTTTTTTATGTTATCTAATTTATATATTATAGAATGGATTTTTAATACGAGTGGTATTTTTATGTTTTTGAAATCGTATTTCGGTATTAGAGTTGAGGTTTTCATCGTTAGTGTGCTTCTTATATATATTCCGATTTTTATTTTATTTAAATTGTTTCATTATCTCATTCCGGCTGCGATGAAGGAGAGATTATAATATGTGGACGTATATAAAACGTGATAAAAGATTTTGGATAAGCATTGGGTTTCTTCTCCTATTAGTTCTTTTGAGCATCGGAAATACGTTATGGAATGATGGACATATTAGACAAGTTACATTGCAATATGATGCGGATGAAAATCCACAAGTGCCACCGTTTTCACCTTCATTACAATTTTTACTCGGGACAGACCGGAAAGGGTATGACCTGTTACATTTAGTCATTGAGGGCGCGAAGTGGACGATTGGTATATCTATTTTAATTGCGGCACTTAGAATGGTAATAGGTGTGTTTTTCGGTGTCGTACTCGGAACGTATATAAAAAGAGGATTTTCAAAAATTGAGGCTTTCTTTGATAGTTTTACAGTTATTCCGACAGTTATGATTGCGTATTTTTTTCTTCAATCTGCAAATACATTTGGAAGCGGAGAGGAGACAACAACCTTTTTTGAAAGGGCTTCGTTTCAAGTGGTATTACTTGTACTGCTTGTAATGCCAGTTATTGCACTGTATGTTGCGAAGGAAGTTCGTAAATTGCGAACGGAAGAATTTGTTGATGCCGCGCGCATATTAGGTGGATCGAGAAGACATATTGTTATAAAACATATTTTTCCGCATCTCTATATGCCGTTTATACTCGTATTTCTTCAGCAGTTTACGCAGACTCTTACTATTTTACTGCACTTAGGATTACTTGAAGTGTTCTTTGGTGGGACTGTGATGTTTGGTGGACAAATAAAAGAAGTGGAATCTTATACGCATGAATGGTCAGGTTTAATTGGAGTATACTTTAGGTCATTAACAGTGAATCCGTGGATCCCTCTCGTTCCGATTACATTTTTTGGACTTACTATTTTTTCAGGAAATATGATTGTAAAAAGTATCGAAGAGGCGATGATGAAAGTAAGGTTAGGAGGAGAGCTAAAGAAGGATCTTGTAGAAGAGGAACAATCTGTTGTGCAGTCGAAAGAAGAGTTATTTACTTTTAAGCATACGATGTGAAAATAAAAAGAAGCAAGCATGTATTCCATGCTTGCTTCTTTTCTTTATTTTGTAGAAACTTCGCCTTCAGCTTCTGTTTGCGGAATAAAGTATCCGATTATACCACCGATGATTGCTGGAACGATCCAGCCGATTCCTAAGTTATAAAAAGGAATCGTGTGTACGATATTAGCGATAAAACTTGGTATCATTCCCACATTATCAAGTGCATGAATACAGCTAATAATGAATGCTGCGATCATTGCTCCGATGTAGACAGAAGGTTTACGTTTCGTATATTTATCTATAAATGATACGAAAATTAAAATAATCGTAATTGGATATAAAATAATTAATACAGGTAAAGTAATTTTGATTAATAAACTTAAACCTAAGTTTGAAATCACGAAGCTAAAGATACAAACGTATAGTACGAGCTTTTTGTAAGAAACGTTCGTTAATACTGTTGCAAAATAGTTGGCGAATGCACTTACAACGCCGATTGCTGTTGTTAAACAAGCGAAGATAATGGCGATACTTAATAAAACATTACCGCTTGTCCCAAAGAATTGGTACATAACAGTCGCTAATAGTTGACCACCGTTTTCGAATTGTCCTAGATTGCCGTTTGAAGCGCCGATATAACCGAGTAAGAAATAAACAATTGTTAAAAATAGAGCTGCAATGCTACCGCAAATAATTGTATATTTCGCGATTGATTTCTTCTCTTGTATACCGTTTTGGCGAATTGCATTTACAACAATCGTTGATAATACAAGTGCACCGATTGCATCTAATGTTAAAAATCCTTCAAGAAATCCTTTGAAAAATGGAATTTCTTTATAGTCACCAACAGGTTCTGCAAACGTTCCTGGTGAAAGAATCGCTTTTGTTGCCATAATTGCAATAATTCCAAGTAAAATGGGCGTTAATATTTTTCCGATATGATCTACTAATTTTGATGGATTTAATGATAAGAAGTAGACGACTGTAAAGAAAATAGCACTAAAAATTAACATAGAGTACCATTGGTCTGGGAAAAGTGGTGCAATCCCAATTTCGTAAGATACAGATCCAGTTCGTGGAATAACAAATAGTGGGCCGATTGAAAGATAAATAATGATAGCGAATACTGCTGCGAATTTTGGATGAACACGGCTTGCTAACGTGTTGAAACTACCACCGGCAAGGGCAACAGCGACGATAGCTAGTAAAGATAAACCGACGTCTGTAATAATAAACCCTGTAATGGAAATCCACATATTTTCTCCGGAAGAAAGACCGAGAAGGGGCGGGAAAATCATATTACCAGCACCGAAGAAAACTGCGAATAGTAATAAACTAATCGAAAGTATTTGCGCTGGTTTTAAAGTTGTACGCATATAAAGAAACTCCTCCTAATGAGTGTTTTTGTCGAAAATTCAAATAATTTGTCGAGTAACTGTTATTATTTTAAAGGTCTGATGACTAGAAAGCAATAGGGAATTTTGAAAAAATTAAAAAATAATGCATTAAATCGAATAAATATACTATTTATATGTTTAATAGGAAGGATTTAACTTTAAACGTAAAAAAACACATATCGCTAGGATATGTGTTTTAAAAAAATATTTTTTTATCACGTTCTTCTTTTAAAATTTCAACCGCTTCTCGGAAACGTTGTGAATGGACAATTTCTCGTTCACGTAAGAAGCGTAGGCTGTCATTTATATCTGGGTCGTCTGATAAGTTAATGAGCCATTGATATGTTGCGCGTGCTTTTTCTTCAGCCGCAATATCCTCGTATAGGTCGGCAATTGGATCACCTTTAGCTTGTATATAGGTTGCAGTAAATGGAACACCAGCAGCGTTATGGTAGTGGAGTGCACTATCATGATCAGCGTAATGAGGGTCAAGACCAGCAGCTTTCATTTGTTCAGGAGTCGCATCTTTCGTCAGCTTATAAACCATTGTAGCAATCATTTCAAGGTGAGCAAATTCTTCTGTACCAATATCGGTAAGGAGGCCAATGACTTTATCAGGAATTGTATAACGTTGATTTAAGTAACGGAGTGCAGCAGCTAGTTCTCCATCTGCACCTCCATATTGCTCAATTAATAATTTTGCAAGTGCTGGATTGCAAGTTCCTACTTTAACAGGGTATTGTAATTTTTTTTCATAAATCCACATAGTTTCTCTCCTTTATATTTGCCATGGCCAAGGACCTTTGCTCCATTCCCAAGGGGCATTAGAATAGCTGTTTCCAAACTGTTGGAGTGGCCCATATTTTTCTTCCATCTTTTGTTTTAATACTCTTCGTTTATAGGAAAAGTCATTAAATTGATTAATAGCAGCAGTGTCGTCTGGATGTGTATCTAAATAAAGAGTGAGCTCGACTAGTACAAAGTCTAGTTCTTGAAGCTCTAGTAACAGCTGATAATATTCTTCTGGTAGGGATTGAGTCACGTCAGTAGTCACCGCCCTTTTTTATAAGGATTTTCATAATAGTCATAAAAAACAGGCCATAAAGTCCCTTTTTGGAGTGCTTCTTTTGGCGTGAATTGCGGTAAGTTTGGCGGTTGAAAGCCTAAAAATAAATTAGGAGGAGTAGAATAATATTTTTTTCCGATAGGAGGACAAGGATCGAGAGGACTATGATAGGGCACAAATGATCTCATATATTTATTCACGAATAAACCTCCTTACATGTTCATTACTACGTATTGTATTCAGACATAATGAGCATTTATGACACATATAAAAAAGTAATAGGTACGGGGGGAATGAATGTGGAGACTGTGAAACAATTCATTGTATTGGAAGTGAAAAACTTAAAGGAAACGTTGTATTTTTACGAAGGGATTTTAGGAATCAAACCTAGTTTAGAAAGACCGCAATTAGATATAACAGGGGTTTGGTATGATGCTGATTCAACGAGAATTAGTTTTGTCATGAATCGCATGTTAGGTGGGCGGGAAAAGAGTGTTACAGATTCATGTGAGGCGTTAACATTTACGATTTCTAACATAGAGAAATTGAAAAAGAAGCTAGCGTTTTATGAAATTTTATATACAGAAAATGAATGTGCGAGGAGTATTGTAGTACAAGACCCAGATGGATATAAACTTGAAGTAGTAGAGAAGGGTGAATAAACGGAGGGGATTTAGTGGAGAGAAACTATGAAGAAAGTGCGTTGTTTGAGCATCAATTTTGGCTAAAGGTACTTACTGATCATGCGCAATTTTTACTTGATGCGTTAGCTCCAAAGGAAAAAGAAGATATAAAAAAAGCTACTTATTTTGTTGAGCTATTTACGAATCTGTTAAATAAAGTTCGTAATGTGAATCTCGTGGCATTTTCTAAAGAGGCGGAACAAGCAGCTAAGGAAATACGAATGTTTAAATTAAATATTATACAGAAACAGTTGGAAGGAAAAATTACAATTCATTTTATGCCGACTTTTATTAATCATATGGTAAACGAAGTGGAAGAGTATATAACGGTTTTAGAGTTTTTGAAGAAAGGGGAAGTTCCGCCTGTTTTTCATGAACTGCATTATCATCTCGTTTGGTTAACGGATGCGGCTGGTCATGCGGGCTCTATTTCTAGTGGGTTAGATCTTGTTGAAAAAAGATTGAAAGAGAAAAGCGAAGAATTCGAGAAGCACTTTGAACAATTTTATTTGAAGGCAGTTGAAATGACAGGGTATTTAAGAACAGAGCTTCACCATTTTCCTGCGTTAAAGAAGTTTACAAAAGATGTTTCACTTGAATTGAAATTATTTTCACATTTTCTCCATGAGGTTGAAGAGCTGGAGTTATCGAATGAAATATTAAGCGCATTATCAGCGAGAATGGCAGATCATATGGCAAGAGAGGAATGTTATTATTTATTAAAATTAGCCCAATCATCTGGACTCGAAATGCCGAAATGTAATCCGCTTTAAAGAAAAAGAGGTCAATTTTATTTGGCCTCTTTTTCTGTTTTATTGTCTCTTTTTATTTTTGCTTGTTCAATACTTGCCTGTAATGTCTCCATAATATTGATGATGTTTGGAGCAGGAGAGATGGTTTCCGTTTTTTCCTGTTCTTCAATTTTATTTTCGATTAATTCGGTAAGAGCTTCTTTATATTCATCTGTATATAACTCTTGTTCGAAAGGGTTTGTAAGATGGTGGATTAAATTAATTGCTGCGGTGAGTTCTTGTTTTTGAATCGGATAATTTTCATTACTTGGTAAGTTAGGTGTATTTGTTATATCGCGAATTTCATTAGGATAGTGAATAGTTTGCAACATAAGCCCATCTTCAAAGTTACGGATAATAGCTAAATGTTGTTTTTTTCTAATGGAAATATGGATAAGACCAAGTTTATTCGTACGTTCAAGAGCTTCTTTTAATAATAGATACGATTTTTCGTGTCCTGGAGTAGGGCCTATAAAATAAGAGCGGTCATAAAGAACAGAATCAATTTCGTTATTTTGGATAAAAGATATAATACGAATAGATCGTGGTTCGTGAGCTTTTTGCAACGCAGATAATTCTTTTTCATCCATAATAATGTACTTATGAGGGGCGTATTCATAGGCTTTTACAATATCTTTATCATCAATTTCTTCATCCGTACAATCAGGAGCAAATTTTTTATATTTAATAGGGGTTAAGCATTCTTTATGGAGACTTAAAAATTTTATATCGTTTTCTTCTACGGCGCTATATAGTTTAATTCCTATATTTAATAGTCCAAGTGAGAGTGCACCTTTCCATACAGTATGCAAATGAAGCCTCTCCTTTCCTTAAAAATGATTATGTATATTATGAGGTAGTAAGAAATTTCCTATACGTTTTTTGTTTTTACGGGAGGGTAAACAGGAGGGCCTGGGATATAAAATATATTGACAAGCCCTCCAAAATATTTTAATGTGATTGTATAAAATTGTGTATATAAAGGGGAGTAACTTATTACAGTAAAGTCGTCATTACAGGGAGAAACCCTCGGCTTTATTGGCAACGTTTCGTTGTTAGTGAGACCTTTACCAGCAATGGTAAAGGCCCCTTATTGTCTTTTTTAGGACCTTTACCATATTTGGTAGGGTCCTTTTTGTATACAAGGAGAGGAGATATAAAAATGAAAAAACTTATTAGTAGATTAAGAGTTGTATTTCATGTTCGTCGTTTCGTTCCATTCCTATTTGACTTTTTTACTTCAAAAGAGGTTTCAATAAAGAAGAAAATCTTATCTATTGCTTTTTTAGTTGGTTATGTAGCGATGCCGCTCGATTTAATTCCAGACTTCTTACCGTTCATCGGTATTTTAGATGATATTGGAATTGTGTTATTTATTCTGAACCGAATTGTAAAAATGGCGCCAGTTCAATTACAAGAAAAGCATAACGTAAACGTAGGATAGGAGTTAAAATATGGAGCAAATTATTTTAGATATAATTGAGTTTTTAAAGCAGTTTTCTTATTTTGGAGTTGTATTGGCTTTAACGTTTGAATTTATTCCGGCAGAAGTCGTTTTGCCTATGGTTGGGTATTGGGTGTACGAGGGTGATATGAATTTTTGGCTAGCTGTATTAGCTGGAACACTTGGCGGAACGACAGGACCGTTAACGTTATATGCACTCGGTTATTACGGTGGTCGTCCTCTATTAATAAAGTACGGGAAATACTTCTTTATTAAAGAAGAACAAATTCAAAAAGCAGATGATTTCTTTGAGAAATATGGACCGGTTGTAGCATTTGTTGGACGCTTTGTACCGGGGGTTCGAACACTTATTTCCGTTCCGTGTGGTATGGCAAAGATGAACATATGGAAATTTAGCATATATACATTTGTAGCAATGTTCCCGTTAACGACTTTGTATATTTATTTTGGAATGAAATTAGGTCCGCATTGGGCAAAAGCGGCGGATGTTGTTGGGCAATATATGCTACCGATATTACTAGTCGTGGTTATTGTTGTCGGTGGTATATTAATCTATAAATTTATGAAAAAAAGAAACAGAACGGAATCTATCTAGTCATTGGTACCGATGTTTGAATATTTTTTGAAAATAAATGAATAGTACAGGCAAAAGACTCTGAGGGACATACACATATAGGGAATATAAAAGAGAGAGGGGAAACAACTATGTCTTGTGAGTGCTCAGGGTCAGCTTTAACTTGTTGTCCAGATAAAAATTATGTGCAAGATAAAGTGTGTAGTCCGTGGTCTGCTACTGTAGTTGCGGCAGCAATTGATAATGTTCTCTATACAAATAATATTAACCAAAACGTGGTGGGGACTGGTTTTGTTAAATATGATGTTGGACCAGGTCCGATTACTGTAGAAGCACTTGATTCTGCTGGGGCTACAATTGATACACAAACATTAAACCCAGGAACGAGTATTGCTTTTACGTATCGCCGCTTTGATAGTATACAAGTTGTGTTACCTGCAACACCTGCTGGAACGTATCAGGGAGAATTTTGTATTACAACACGTTATCCACTTTCATAGCAGAATAGGAGAGAATCAAAATGGGAATGAGAAGTTCCGGTTTGTCTTGTTGTTCTAATAAAACGCTTGTACAAGATCAAGTATGTACAGACTGGTCTATTACAGGTGCTGGTACTCAAATTGTATATACAAATAATATTACGCAAGAAGTATATGGTTCGGGTTACGTGAAATATGATGTAGGTGCGGCTCCAATTACAGTTGATTTTTTAGTAGGTGCTACAGTAGTTGACACAATTACTGTACAACCGCAAAGTAGTGGTACTTTCACTGTACGATATTTTACTACCGTTCGAATTACTACAACAGGAACAACTGTTAATCAAGGAGAATTTTGTATTACAGTACGTTATCCGATTTCATAAAAAAGCATACCGTAAATGGTATGCTTTTTAATTAAGAAAGTAATGAAATTGGTATTCTATAAGCAACATGTAAATTGGCAACAGTACTTGCCTTCTAAATATAGTGAAGGATTATTTTGTATATTAGTAAGACTGACTGACTGTAAGTCTTTTCCTGTGTACGATATTGTATTACCAGGAAACACGGTGAAAATATTGGTTACTGCTCCAACAATTTCAATTGTAATTGCTTCTGTGCTGCTAGTACTATTGTAAGCCGAGACAGTACCTGATATAGGTAGTATTCCATCGCTTTGCCACAGTATCATCGATTGTGATGCATCTTTGGCAGAGGGAATGGTGTTATTCGTTATGAGGAAATTCACTGCAAATTCATTTGTTACTCGCTCGCAATTTGGATTTGGAGGAGGGGTCGGTGGACAAGGGTCTGGGCAAATGATAGACAAAGGAGCAAAACAGCCAATGTTTTTTTATTCTTCAATACAACCCCTCCTTTTTAAGTAGTCTTTTACTACTATTAAATGTAGAAGCATGACCGATGTGTTAAAAAAAGAAGAAAATGTTAAAAATTAAGATTGTCTAATAGGCTTAAAACTTAAATTATTATTTATGTTATAGAAAAGATTATATGTGAATAGACATGGGAAAAGAATGCTCAGACTCTTTTAGACAAAAAGTGGTTGTATAAGATAATACAAGGAATGTTGGACTTCATTTCTAATTAACTATATATTTACAAAAGTCTAACAAAATTCATTTGTTATTTAAACGACATTAATATGTTTTAGATAAAATAGCCCTTGTAATGAATTAATTATTATGAGGGGGATTCATGTGGAAAGAACAGCTTTACGCAAAGTAAAAGGTCTTATTGGATTATTAATGGTTTTTGTATTAGCATTTGTATCATTTCCGTGGAGTACATCAGTTAAAGCAGAAGAGAAGAAGCAAGAAAAGGAACCGAGTGAGAAGAAGATAGTTTTTCCAGTTGTAAGTGATGTACATATTAAGAATAGTGGAACAGATGATACGTTTCGCTGGAAACGAGCAATCGAGCAACTGAATACACTTGCACCTAAACAAGATGCGTTTGTAATTGTGGGAGATTTTACTGATTCAGGATCACTGCAACAATATGATCGTTTCATGCAAGTGTATAACGAAAATGCAAATAAAGATGCAGTACGAATGAATTCTTTAGGAAATCATGATTATTGGAACGGTTTATCTGTAGAGGGAGCGCAGAAGCGTTTCTTAGAAAAAACAGGTATGGAATCGATTTATTATCATAAAGTGGTGAAAGGGTATCACTTCCTTGTTATGTCTCCGGAGGACGGGACAACTCATGGATATTATTCAGACAAGCAAATTAATTGGTTAAAAGAAGAAATGGCAAAAGCACAAAAAGATGATCCAGAAAAACCAATTTTCGTATTTTTACACCAACACATAAAAGAGACAGTTTACGGTAGTCATGAATGGGGAACAAAAGATAGCGCAAAAATTAATGAGGTGTTAAAAGAATATCCGCAAGCTATTACGTTTTCAGGTCATTCACATTATCCGCTAGATGATCCAAGGTCGATTCATCAAAAAGACTTTACATCAGTTGGTACATCTTCTGTAAGTTATATGGAAGTTGAAGGTGGTAAAGTGCAAGGGAATATACCGCCAGGAGCTAGCACATTAAGCCAAGGTTTATTAGTAGAAGTAGATGATGAAGAAGTAACGATTAATCGTCGTGATTTCCATACAAATTCTTGGACAGGCGAGCCTTGGAAAATTAAATTACCAGCAAAGAAAGACACGTTTACACATGTAGAAGATCGAGACAAAGAAAAGCCATACTTTGCTAAAGATGCAAAACTTACGGTATCAAATGTAACAGAAAATGCAGCAACAGTAACATTCCCGCAAGCTGTGGACAACCTTCTTGTTCACTCTTATCGTGTACAAGCTAGAGATAAGCAAACAGGAGAAATTAAGAATAAGTTGTTAGCATTCTCAGAGTTTTACCGTGACCCAGTGCCGAAAGACCTTACATTTACACTGGCAGGATTAGATGGCGGAAAAACATATACGCTTGAAGTAGTTGCAATTGATTCATTTGGTAATGAAAGTGTGCAGCCTTTAACAGCAGAAGTTACTACGAAGAAAGATAATATTGATCCGAATGTAAAAGTGCCAAAGGCAGATGTTTTTGATGTGAATTTCTTAGATGGTACATTTAAAGATAACTCATCGTTTGGAACGAAAGGCGATGTGAAAGGAAATGTATCTATTGCATATGATAAAGCTTTAAAAACAAATGTAATGAAATTGAATGGACAAGCTAATACATTTGGATATCTTCCGTTTTCAGCAGCACAAAAAGAGAAAGTAGCAAATACGTTCACGCTAGAAACTGTATTTTCAATGAATGAAATTCGCGGACAAGGTATTTTACAAAATACAGAGAGTGGCGGAATTGGATTTGAGTCTACAGGAAGTGGATATGTTGAATTGTGGGCTCACATTGGCGGCAGCTATAAACGTGTTGGAGTTCAATTAGAAGCGAACAAAACGTATCACTTAACAGGAACGTATAACGGAAGTGAAGTAGCTATTTATGTCGATGGTAAAAAAGTAAATAGCCAACCAGCTAAAGGGAAAGTGTCTCATCCGAACGTACCATTTGCATTTGGAGCTGACCCTGATAGTAACGGAAATGGCGGTATTCCGTTAAACGGACAAATTGCGCTTGCAAAATTATATAGTAAAGCGTTAAGTTCTTCAGAAGTATTAGCAGCGTACAATGAGTTTTCTAACCGCACGAAGTTAGAGCAAGTGAACGCGTTATATGAAGAGCTTGGAAAAGTAAAAGAAGTGTTAGCTGGTACGTATGAATTTGGTGATAAGCCAGGTCAATATTCAAAGGAAGCATTTCAAGAATTAGAGAAAAGCTATAATCATGCAAAGCAAGTGTTTGAAAATCTAGCAAGTACTGGGGAACAGATTGTTCAAACATATAATGAATTAAAAACTGCAAATCAAGCATTTATACAATCTAAAGTAGTAGAACAACCGAAAACACTGAAAGAAAAATTACAAATTAATATTGAATCTGCAAAAGTAGTAGTGAAAAAAGCGCAAGCTGCAAATGTAACGGACGGTTCAGTGAAATCATTGAGTCAAAAAATTACAGTGGCAGAAGCTGTATTAAAAGATGCGAAAGTAAAGGATGCACAGGTAGAAGCGATGAATCGTACATTAGAGTATGCGATTTCACTCGTTGAAAAAAGCATAAACAAATAAGAGTGAAGAAAAGAAGCTTATCATGATAGGCTTCTTTTTTGTTATACTAAAAATAGTATAGAAAAAGGGAGCGAATAATTTGGAACAGAAAAAGCTAAAAAGAATTCTTGAATATGTATGGATCGCGGTTGTGCTCCTTGTAGGATATTATTTATTAAAAGATAAAAGTATATGGGTTCTATTTTTAATGACGTTTTTATTAGCGGGTTTAGGCACGCTATTTATTAACTTTTTCTTTGATAGTTTGAATGCATGGAAGAAGAAAAAGAAGGGAACGAAGTAAAGGAGGGAATATATGCAAAAGTGGAAGCTTATATATCAGGTGATTATTTTCATAGTACTTGTAGGTATTGGTATTTTTAAATATTCTACACCAATAGGAAATTGGGCATGGTTTACAGCTTGCATCGGCATATTTTTCATTTTACAATCGTTAACGAAAAAGCATAATCAGACATGAAGAGAGCTCGCCGTTTTATCGGCGAGCTATTTTGTTATGCTTTTTTCTGTTCATCATTCTTTTTTTCGCTAGCTAAGTGACTATGTTTTCTAGAGTAGAAGAAATAGAAGCATAAGCCGACTAGAAGCCAAACGGCAAAGCTAATCCATGTCGTTTTGGACAAATTGATCATTAAATATAAACAGCAAAGAATTGCAACAACTGGTAATACAGGTACGAAAGGTGCACGGAATCCGCGTTTTAAGTCAGGATGAGTTTTTCGTAAAATAAGTACAGCGCAGCAAACGAATGTGAAGGCTGTTAACGTACCGATGTTCACTAAGTTAGCTAATACATGTAAGTCTAAAAGTCCTGCTAATAAAGCCGACACAACGCCAGTAATCCACGTGTTTAATAAAGGGATTTTTACTTTTTTATTCACACGTGCTAACGCTTTTGGAAGTAAACCGTCGCGGCTCATCGCATACGAAACGCGAACTTGTCCATACATAACGACTAAGAGAACGGTTGTCATTCCAGTCATTGCCCCAACAGCGAGTAATCCTGCAATGGTATCTTCACCAACGAAATGTAAGGCAAATGCAACTGGATCAGAAACATCTAATTGTGTATATGGAACCATACCTGTTAAAACGAAAGATACAATCATGTATAAAACGGTACAAATAAGAAGAGAGCCAATAATGCCAATTGGTAAATCGCGCTGCGGTTTTTTTGTTTCTTCCGCAGCGGTTGCGATTGCATCAAAGCCTAAGAAGGCGAAGAACACAGTGGCAGCCCCAGTAATAATACCGTCGTATCCGAATGGAATAAACGGCGTCCAATTTTCAGGTTTTACATATTTTGCGCCTGCTACGATAAAGGCGATAATAACCGCTAACTTGATAAGAACCATAATATTATTAATGCGTGCGCTTTCGCGTATACCAAAGCTTAAAAGCCCTGTAATGAGTAGTAAAATACAAACCGCCGGTAAATCGATAAGGCCACCCTTTCCGACTCCAGGGGCCGAGGCGATTATGGCGGGCAGATGGATGTTAAATCCTTGTAGTAAAGATTGTAAATAACCAGACCAACCGACAGCTACTGCCGCGACGGCAAGTAAATATTCGAGCATTAAACACCAGCCGACGATGAAGGCGACAACTTCTCCGACTGTCATATATGCGTAAGTATACACACTTCCTGAGACAGGAATAGAAGAAGCAAATTCGGCATAACAAAAGGCTACACAAGCACAAGTAAATGCAGCAATAAGGAATGATAGCATAATACCAGGACCAGAATGTTTCGCTGCGACAATACCTGTTAAGACAAAGATCCCTGTCCCAATTACGGCGCCAATTCCTAAAAATGTTAAATCAAGTGCGGTTAATGTTCTTTCTAACTGCCGTGGTGATTCAGTACTAAGCGGTTTTTTTCGTAATAATGACTTCACTTTGGACTCTCCCCCCGTTTTTTCATTTCCATAACTGCGAATATAGTATGAGCCCACTAGAAAAGAGTATGTAAGTAAATGGAGGTACAGTTATGGTGCGTAGTTTTTTAAAATTGCTGGGTTAATCTTAATATAATTCAGAATATTTTGTCAAATAAAAATGTGACAAATAAAATGCGGATGAATAGGAGAAACTACTTGCAGGAATGAACGATGGTTAACAGAGTGAAAAAAACACTCATAAAAGTTTCACTTTATAAAGTAGGAGAAGATGCTATGCTGTTTTATTTTGAACTTGTTGTCATTTTGCTTTGTACGAAATTAGCTGGTGATATTAGTGTAAGACTCGGCCAGCCTTCTGTACTTGGAAAATTAATTATCGGTATTATTATCGGTCCAGCTGTACTTGGTATTATAAATAGTTCTGAATTAATTGATGAACTGAGTGAGATTGGTGTTTTGCTACTTATGTTTATGGCTGGACTTGAAACAGATTTAGAAGAGTTAAATCGGAATTTGAAATCATCATTTGCAGTAGCAGCTGGTGGAATTATTTTTCCTTTCATCGGTGGTTATGTAACAGGATTGCTGTTTGGATTAATACAATCTCATGCCATTTTTTTAGGGTTATTACTTTGCGCAACGTCAGTTAGTATTACGGTGCAAACGCTAAGAGATTTAGGGAAAATGAATACGAGAGAAAGTACAACGATTTTAGGTGCAGCTGTATTTGATGATGTCATCGTTGTTATTTTATTAGCGTTTGTTATGAGCTTTTTAGGAACGCAAGATGTGAATATAACACTTGTTATCGCAAAGAAAATTATTTTCTTTGTCAGCATTGTTTTTATCGCATGGAAAGTTGTTCCGTGGATTATGAAAATGCTTGTGCCACTTCGTGTAACAGAAGCGTTAATTAGCGCGGCTCTTATTATTTGTTTCTCATTTTCGTATTACAGTGAAATGATGGGGATCGCAGGTATTATTGGGGCATTTGCAGCCGGAATTGCCATTTCGCAAACAGAGTATAAGCACGAAGTAGAACATAAAATTGAACCGATTGCTTACGCGATATTTGTACCGGTGTTCTTCGTAAGTATCGGAATGGAAATTACATTTCAAGGTATCGGAAGCCAGCTTTGGTTCATTATCATTATGACGCTCGTTGCGATTTTCACAAAGTTAATCGGATCGGGTTTAGGAGCAAGACTAACAGGGTTCAACCTTCAATCTTCTATTAGTATCGGGGCGGGGATGGTGTCGCGCGGAGAAGTAGCACTTATCATCGCAGCAAATGGACTTACGGCGAATCTATTAGCGAAAGAAAATTTCACAGCGATTGTTATTGTTGTTATATTAACGACGATTATTACGCCGCCGCTTTTGAAGAAGTATTTCGTGTAAAGAGGAAGAGCTTATCTGACGTAGATAAGCTCTTTTTTTATTGTAAAAAGCAATAGTCATGTGGCATGAAAGGTTTGTAATTATGGTAAAATCTATGTATGTGATATGACAAGGAGAGGGAAGTGTGAAGATTACGAAGGGGAAGGTTATCGGTGTAATTATACTTATTGCACTATGTATACCATTTACTGCATGGAAAGAATCAAAAGTGAAAGATTTTCCGGTTTCTATTTTTTCTTCCTATGTAGAAGACGAAAACCCGAAAGACTATAAGTACACTGCTTTTGTACCTGACTTTGCAATTTGGATAGGTGGATGGGAAAAACAGCGATCTGAAGGTGAAATAACGTCATATAAAAAAGGGGATCGAACTGTAATTGTTCACCATCCACCTGGTAATGATGGTTTTTATCTATATGATACGAATGATATTAGAGAATATAAGCAACCGTAAGAAGTGGAGGTTAAATAGTGAAAGCTTCAACATTACTATTTAAAATTGAAAATAATATGGATCAATTTTCACCAGCTGAAAAGAAGGTTGCCATGTACATAATGGAGAATGCAGAGATTGTTCCGAACTTAACGACGAAAGAAGTGTCAACTAATGCGGGCGCAAGTGAGGCGAGTGTTGTTCGCTTTTGTAAGTCGATTGGAATTGGAAGTTTTAAAGCATTTAAAATCGCGCTCGTTCGTGAATTAACGATTGCTGATTATAATATTAATGATTTTTCAGTTATGAATACGGAAGATGGACCGTATGACTTGTTTAATAAAGTTACATATGTCAATAAAGCTGCAATTGAGGCGAGCGTTACGGCGATAGATAAAAAAGAACTTGAGAAAGCTGCAGATCGTATTGTAAATGCGGATAAGATTATATTTTACGGAGTCGGCGGATCAGCTACTCCAGCGATGGACGGGGCTTATAAATTTACAAGGCTCGGATTTACAGCGATGATGCTATCTGATTTTCATATGATGTTGCCGCTTGTGACGAATTTAAAAGAGGGCGATATATTTGTTGCGATTTCAACATCTGGTCGTACGAAAGATGTACTTGAAATGGCGCAATATGCGAAGAGACAAGGTGCAACAGTTATTGCGATTACAAAGCTCGATCAATCATCACCGTTATATAAAGAGGCGGATATTCGTCTTTGTATGCCAGATGTGGAACAAGATCATCGTATTGCGAGTATTGCTTCAAGAATGACACAGCTGAATATGATTGATGCCTTATATGTGATTACCTTTAATCGTATCGGTAATAAAGTTTTGGATCAATTTATGGAGACAAGAGAAGAAGCCTTGCGATTACGGAAGTTAAAATGAAAAGATGGGGAAACCCATCTTTTTTTGTATACTGACATAAAGTGAAACTTTAATAATTGGAGGTTTTGTTCATCACCCAATTATTATTAGTTGAACCAATCGGATTTTTACAGGCAGTTGATCCCCCACCTATTTTTTGTTTTCGCTGAATTTGAGGTGGGGGGTCTTACTGCCAGTTAAAGTGGGATAAATTCGTCATGAAAAGAAATTAAATTTCATAAAATAATAAAGTAATATTGATTTTAAATTTCTTAAAGTTATAATAAAAGTATGAAATTAAATTTCAAAGCAGGTGATAATATGTTAGAAAATTTATCGACAGAACATCGTAATGAGAAGACGATGAATTTAGATGAGATGAGTATAAAAGAAGTTTTGCAAAGTATGAACGAAGAAGATCGGACTGTTGCGTTAGCAGTTGAAAAAGAGATAGAGCAGATTGAACAGGTTGTGCAAACTGTAATTCAATCATTTGAAAGAGAAGGGCGACTCATTTACATTGGGGCTGGTACAAGTGGCCGTTTAGGTATTTTGGACGCGGTGGAATGCCCGCCGACATTTGGTACAGATGATAAAATGGTGCAAGGATTTATAGCAGGTGGATTGAAAGCGTTTACTAAAGCGGTGGAGGGTGCCGAAGACCGCGAAGGGTTAGCAGAAGAAGATTTAAAAAGTATTGGATTAAACGAGAAAGATACAGTGATTGGAATTGCGGCAAGTGGTCGAACTCCTTATGTCATTGGCGGATTGAAATACGCGCATAGCGTGGGAGCGAGTACAGCGAGTATCTCCTGTAATAAAAATGCTGAAATAAGTAAATATGCAAAACTAAATGTGGAAGTAGAAACAGGTGCAGAAATTTTAACAGGCTCAACGCGTTTGAAGGCTGGTACAGCGCAAAAATTAGTGCTTAATATGATTTCAACAGCATCTATGATTGGTGTTGGGAAAGTATATAAAAATTTAATGGTAGATGTTCAATCTACAAACGAAAAGTTAGTAGAACGATCAAAACGAATTATTGTGGAAGCAACAGGGGTTAGTTATGAAGTAGCAGCAGAGCATTATGAAAAAGCAGAACGTAACGTGAAAGCTGCGATTGTTATGGTGTTATTGCAGTGTGAGTATGGGGAAGCACTGGAGAAATTAAAAAAAGCGAAAGGGTTTGTGAAGAAGGCACTATAAAATAATAGGGAGGGGGATTCTATTATGAAGAAAGAAGAGAGAATGGCCAAAGAAATTTCAGAGCAACTTGGGGGAATAAAAAATATTCGCGGTATTGCTCATTGTATGACGAGACTACGATTAACGCTTCATGATGAAAGTAAAGTGAACATGGACCTTTTGAAAAAGGTTGAAGGCGTTATGGGGGTCATTGAAGATGAAACGCTTCAAGTTGTTGTTGGGCCAGGGACAGTAAATAAAGTAGCAGCTGAGATGGAAGGTTTAACAGGACTCCGAATCGGTGAAGTGGCAGATCATCATCTTGAAGATCTTGGGCAAGAGATGAAGTCAGAGATTAAGAAGAAAAATAATACACCGGTGAAAAACTTTTTAAGAAAAATAGGAAGTATTTTCATTCCGTTAATTCCGGGTCTTGTCGCGTCAGGTATTATAAACGGGGTTGCTAACTTTGCGAAAAACGCAGGTGCTGATCCGAATGCAACGTGGCTACAAATGTTACTACTTATTGGGGGCGGTATCTTTACATTCTTAGGTATTTTAGTCGGTTGGAATACAGCGAAAGAATTTGGCGGGACACCGGTTCTTGGGGCAATTGCAGGTATTTTAATTTTTAACCCGGCGATGGCGAATGTGAAATTATTTGGTGAAGCGCTCGTACCCGGACGGGGTGGATTGTTTGCAGTTATTTTTGCAGCGTGGCTTATGGTTGTAGTGGAAAGACAAGTTCGAAAAGCTGTACCAAATGCAGTTGATATTATCGTGACACCACTCATTACTGTGTTAGTCGTAAGTATCGTAACGATGTTAGCAATTCAGCCGGTAGCAGGTTTCTTATCTGAAGGAATTACAAGCGGAATTAATGGTATTCTAAATATTGGCGGCGCGTTTGCTGGAGCAGTGCTTGCAGGAACATTTTTACCGCTCGTTATGGTCGGATTACATCACGGTTTAACACCGATTCATATGGAGTTTATTAATCAAACGCACGTAACACCTTTATTACCAGTACTAGCAATGGCTGGAGCTGGTCAAGTAGGCGCA
The DNA here is from genome assembly GCF_008042405.1 of Bacillus sp. SH7-1. NCBI lineage: Bacteria > Bacillati > Bacillota > Bacilli > Caryophanales > Bacillaceae > Bacillus > Bacillus sp. SH7-1. The sequence continues at coordinate 44,984 of NZ_QNUD01000006.1, read as the reverse complement.
GCAATTGCGATTTTTGTAAAAACAAAAAACAAACGACTTCGTAACGTAATTAAAGGTGCATTACCAGTTGGATTTTTAGGAATTGGTGAACCGTTACTATACGGGGTTACATTACCACTGGGAAAACCGTTTCTTACAGCTTGTTTAGGAGCAGCAGTTGGCGGTGCATTCCAAGCAGTTATGCAAACAGCTGCACTTGGAATTGGCGTATCAGGATTATCTTTAATTCCGTTAATTGCTGATAATAAATATTTATTATATTTCCTTGGATTAGTAGTGGCATATACTTTCGGATTTATCTTTACGTACTTCTTCGGTTTTAAAGAAGAAATGGCAGAAAACATATAGAGAAAGGGATTCCTTTCTCTTTTTCTATTCATAGAAAGGGAGATTCATATGCTAGGAGTATCAATTTATCTTTCAAAAGAACGAGTAAAAAAGCAAGAAGAATGGCTAAAAATGGCGAAGGAAAACGGGTTTTCATCTATTTTTACATCACTTCATATTCCAGAGGATGATCCTGGTACGTATAAAGAGTTAATACAAATACTTGGGAAGCAAGCTCTCAAATATGAAATGGAATTAATGGTCGATGTTTCTCCAAAATCGTTACACCATTTAGGAATGACTTACAAAAATGTCGAAGAGTTAGTAGACTGGGGCATTACTGGTTTACGAATGGACTATGGCATCACGCCGAAAGAAATCGCGCGCGTATCCCATAAAATGAAAGTAGCTTTAAATGCGAGTACGATTACAGATTCATTTTGGAAAGAATTAATCACTGAAAAGATACGGGTAGAGAATGTAGAAGCGTGGCATAATTTTTACCCGCGCCCAGAAACAGGACTAGCAAAGTCCTTCTTGCAAAAACAAAATCAATACTTACATGAATGTGGGATAAAAACGATGGCATTTATTCCAGGAGATGGAGAAAAACGTGGTCCGTTATATGAAGGCTTACCAACGTTAGAAAAGCACCGCAATATGCGCCCGCTTGAAGCGTACTTAGAACTTGTACAAGATTGTGGCGTCGATAAGGTGTTAATCGGGGATATAAGCGGAAGTCTAGAAAGTGTACAAGAGATAGCGAGTGCGAGTAGAGGGATTATTCCGCTGCGGTACAAATCGTTTGTAACTGATAAAGAAGCATTAAAATTATTGGAGAGAGTGCATACAAATAGACTAGATCCAGCTCGTGATGTCATTCGCTCAGTAGAATCGCGAGAAGAACATAAAGTGATTGTACAGCCAATGCATACAATTGTAAGAAAGAAAGGTAGCATTACAATTGATAATGAATTGTACGGTAGATATGCTGGAGAGATGCAAGTTGTCATACATGATTTGCCTGTAGATGAGAAAGTGAATGTTGTTGGCATGGTAGTAGAAGAGGATATGTCTTTATTGCCGTTTGTTGGTGCTGGAAAAATGTTTCAACTTTTTTGTGCGATAGAGTAAAAGCTTGAATTAGCGCTATTTTGTAAGAAAACATTATCCGTAAAAGGGATAATGTTTTTTGTTTTCTTTAAAAAAGTATTTGACGAATGAAATGAAATACCGTATTGTTTTGACTTGTAAATAAAAGTTCACCATAACAAAACAAAAAGGAGAGTTCAAAATGAATCAACATATTGGGAATTTAATTATTCGTATCGTGTTAGGAGTGACGTTTTTTGCACATGGTTTAGCGAAGTTTCAATCAGGCATCGACAACGTAGCAGGCTGGTTTACAAGTATCGGCTTACCAGGCGGTCTTGCATATGGCGTAGCAACAGTTGAATTAGTTGGTGGTATATTATTAATTATCGGTTTAGGCGTACGATATGTAGGATTATTATTCGCTCTTATTTTAGCTGGAGCTATCGTAAAGGTAAATGGAGCAGCAGGTTTATTAGGAGATGGAAAGAATCCAGGATATGAATTAGACCTTGCGTTATTATCAATGGGTGCGTATTTATTCGTTGTAAAAGCAGAAGGATATGTAGATCGTTTCTTAAAAGAGAAAGTAATGAAAACGAAGTAAATTTATTTATAAATTGTTGACTTGAATCATAATTGTAACTATAATAATTACAACGTATAGATTAAGAATAAAACAATTTAAATATTTTTTTACACAAGGTGTAACCACAGAAGTTACATCTTGTGTAAAAATAAATAAAACGGGAGGAAGTAATATGTCTAAATCAAATTTAGAAATTATTCAAAGCACGTATGAAGGATCAGCTTCTTCGAATGCCAAGCATTTAGCAGAAGCCCTCTCTGAAAAAGTAGAATGGACAGAGGCAAAAGGATTCCCGTACGGGGGAACTTATATAGGTGTAGAAGCAATAATGAAAAATGTATTTAGCCGTTTAGGATCAGAGTGGGATGATTATAAAGCAAGTGTAAATACATATCATGAAGTAAGCGGAAAAGATGTAATTATTGCTGAAGGTATGTATTCAGGAGTTTATAAAGAAACGGGAAAATCATTTAACGCAGAATTTGTTCATGTATGGCAACTTGAGAACAGGAAAATTGTGAAGTTTAAGCAGTATGTAGATAGTCATATTGTTAAGGAAGCGATGAAGAGATAATGCTTTTTAAATGGATCGTAGGTATATGCATTACAATTATAGTAATTTTCTCGTCTATAGTTGGCGGAAAGAAATTGCTTGCATATGTGGAAAAAGAAAATAAAAATATTCAAACCCAGCAAGTGGCAAACGAAAAAGAGAAGAAAGTTGCAGAAGAATCTCCACAAGTTAGTGAAGGTGAAATTATTTCTACTATGCACAAAATGGTACACCAAAAGGTAAAATCCTCTGAAAAATGGGGATTTGTAGAAATGACAAACAAGGAAATTTCTAATGTGAAAAGAGATATTGAAAATAGTACAGGTTTTCAATATAAAATGAGGTTATTTTCTATTATAAATAGATGGGAAAAAGGAGATTTTTCTCAAACTGTTGAGGAGCATAACTTTTTATGGAGCCTTCAAGGTGGAGATACTGGTAAGGCAACAGAACGTTTATCACCAGAAGAGGAAAAGCAGTATATAAAAGAAATGAAGAATAAATAAAAAACATCGCCAACTCAGATGACGATGTTTTTTCATTAAGAATGTTTTCGTATTAAAGCTCCAGTTGGCTGAACAGCAACTGTTTTGAAATGAGAAAATAAATAACATCCAGTCACAACGATCATTGTCCCTACAATTTGTATCCATGTTAGTTCTTCACCGAGGAAAAGGAATGCTAAAATAGCAGTGAAAATGGGATTGAAGTTTAGAAAAATGCCAGATGTAGTTGCTCCTAATTTTTGTACGCCAACATTCCAAAATACCATACAAAGAACTGTGGAAATGAGTCCTGTATATAAAAGTGATGTTATAAAAGAAGTGTTGATATTTGTAACAGTGAAGCTCCCTATGTTAAATGGCAATAATAAAATAACGCCGAAAATACCAGAGTATAATGTGGCCATGAGTGGTGTCGTTGTTTTTGTTGCCCATTTACTACAAACAGAATAGATTCCCCAAATACAAACAGCAGCCATCATCCATAAATCGCCGCTATTAAAATGTAATGAAAATAAAAGTGAAAAATTACCTTTTAATAGGACAAGAATAACCCCAAAGAATGAAAGAACCATGGATAGGATTTGAAGTGTATTTACTTTTTCTTTTAGAAATAAGACAGAAAATAATGCGATTGAAATTGCGTTTAATGTAGAAATAAGCCCTACATTTGTTGCGGATGTTTTTTCTAATGCTAAAAATTGAAAGATGTTAAAAAGAGCAACCCCTGAAATTCCCATCAATATTAACGGAAGTATTGCAGTACGTGGTGGAAGGATTTTCTTTTCTTTAAACCATACCATTGGTAATAAACAAACAATCGCAATCATCCATCTTAAATTTGTCAGTGTCATCGGTGATGCATGATCGACGAGTGATTTTCCAACGACGAAATTTCCTCCCCATAATAAGCTCGTTAGTAATAGTAAAAAGACGTAAAAATAAGGCATGCTAAAATCCCCTTTTTTGTAATCAATACGAATTGTAAATAATTTTAGCATTTTTCTTTATTGTACAATATATTATTTTGTATAATGGGTAAAAGTAGATAAAATGTTTTGTTATTAATACTATTTACAGAAAAATATTCAGTTTTATGTAATTTAAGGCGTGTTTTTTCGAATAATCATCGGTAAGAAAAAAGGGGGAATTGTAATGGAGTCGTCTGTTATTAAAGTGTTGGATGATTTAGATGTAAAAATTTTAGATATATTGCAGAAAGAATCACAAGTAAGTAATGCAGAGCTTGCGCGACGCGTTAATTTATCACCAGCTGCGATGCATGCGAGAATAAAAAGATTAGATGGAGAAGGATTCATTGATAAGCAAGTAGCCATTTTAAATCAAGAAAAGCTTGGTTTTGATTTGTTATGCTTCATTTTTATGAGTACGAATATTCATCAATCGGATAAACTTGAAGTGTTGGAAAAAGAATTAGAATCGATGCCTGAAGTGTTAGAATGTCACTGCTTAACAGGAGAGTATGATTATTTATTAAAAGTTGCAAATCGTGATCGTAAAGAATTAGAGCAGTTTATTAGAAAGCTGAATAAGCTTGGTATTACACGTATACAGACGAGTTTAGCACTTCGTGAAATTAAATATTCGACCGTATTACCGATACGAAATGAGGAACCGAGCATCGATTAGATTGCTTGGTTTTTTGTTTGTGTAAGGATAAGAAAAGTGATTGACGGGGAGAAAGGAGAGATGTATTATTATATAAAATTATGTATTAAAATTCATTAAAAGTTATAAATATTAATATCAGGGGCAAGGGGATAGAATATGAAAATCTGTAATGCGGTTACGAGTGATGTGAAAGGAATTTATAGTCTCATTGAAGTTTATGCAAAAGAAGGAGTGGTTTTACCGCGTTCTCTTTTATCTCTCTATCAATATTTACAGTGTTTATATGTTATGAAAGAAGGAGAGAACATTGTTGGAGTTGCTGGTTTACATGTGTTAGGGAAGGATCTAGCAGAAGTTCGGTCATTAGTCGTTTCGCATACATATGCAGGGAAGGGAATCGGGCGTATGCTAGTGAATCATGTCATAAATGAAGCAGCGAAAATAAAAGTGAGTAGAGTTATTTCTTTAACCTATGAAACGGAATTTTTTCAAAAGTGCGGATTTGATTTTGTGAATAGAGAAGCATTACCTGAAAAAGTGTGGATTGATTGCAGACATTGTCCAAAGGTGGATTATTGTGATGAGGTGGCGATGATTCGGTATGTTGGATGAATTTTTCAGACAGAAAAAGGCCCACTATTATTTAAGTAATAGTGGGCATCTATATTTTAGGGGAAATTAAGAACTTGAATTAGTTTTTCTTACTGCAAAATTAAAAATGGGGCTTTTAAGCTCATAGTTATAAGTAAAACCATCGACAAGCCCTACAACTTTATCGCTATCGTAAAGATCAAGCATAAATTGTGCCATTTGTTTTGCAGTGTGGAATTTCGGTACAACATTATCGTATTGGAACTCATCAATATCAAATGAACGTTTTGCAAATTCTGTTTCAGTTGCAGCAGGAGCTAAAACTTTTGCTTGCAGTTTTGCGCCTTGTTCCTTCAGTTCGTGAGACAGCCCTTCTGTAAATGCACTTACATAGAATTTCGTAGCACAGTACGTAACAGCATCAGCAACAATCGTGTATCCGCCGCCCGATGAAACGTTAATAAGCTGTGTTCCATCAACCATTGAATAATCTCGAACGAAAAGAGAAGAGAGTATTGTTAGTGCTTCTATATTGACATGTAACATCGTTTCTATTTTATTTAAATTTTGTTCGGCAATTGAGGCGAAATTACCAAAACCTGCGTTGTTAATCCACGTTTCAATTTGAAAAGTTTGTAGGCTTTCATAAAGTTTATAAACATCTTCAGTGACAGATAAATCAGTTCGTCGAATGACAACATCCAACTCTGGATGCATTTCGTTAATTTTCAATTTTAATCCGTTCAATTCTTCTTGTCTTCGAGCTACAAGTACTAAATTTTTCCCACGAGATGCAAATGCTAAAGCTGCTTCATAACCAATTCCGGAACTTGCACCAGTAATAACCGTGTATTTCATATAAAATCCCCCTAAGTTCAAATTCATTTATGGTTAGATTGTATTTGTTAGAGTATACTCTAAGTCAAATGTTTTTTATAAATTTGATAAGATTGTGAATATATGAGGATAAATGGCATGCGGAGGGAGTTAGAGTATGTATACAATTAGTGAGGTAGCTAAATTATTAGGAGTGAGCACACATACACTACGTTATTATGAAAAGGAAAATATATTAATTGCAAATCGCGATACAAATGGGAATCGACTTTATGAAGAGTCACATATAAAGTGGTTGCAGTTTGTAATGAAATTAAAACAAACGCAAATGCCAATAGCGAAAATAAGAGAATACGCTAGGTTATATTTAGAAGGAGAGCATACGACTGAAGCTCGTTTACAGCTTCTAGAAGATCATAGGAGAGCTATTCAGGTTCAAAGAGAAAACTTAGTAATTACAGAAAAGATGCTTGAGAATAAAATTATTGCATACAAGGCCTCTTTGGAAAATAAATAGAAAACATAATCTGCTCCTTAGTTAAATGAAATAGTGTGTTGGCAAATAAAAAAGAGCAGATAGCAAAAGCTAACTGCTCCATTTAAGGGATCTCTCCAAGGGGGAGTGGAGAAAATATTATGTTACTAGCAGTATTGACAGATTATTAGGAAATATACAAATCGGATGAAAGAAATTTTAAATAATCTTTCGGCATTGACAGTTCTTAAAATATTCATGTACAATATTTATGAATGATATTCAGTCATTTTCTGTGACAGAATGTAGTTAGTTTGAAAGCGAAACAAATATAAATGGTAAATGAGGATGATAGTTGTTTATATATAGTAGTGATGAAAGAGAATATTTTTTTAAAACAAAAATGACTGATAGTCAGTCATAAGAGGTGAGAGGTATGAAAAATAAAGCTTGGTTATATGTCGTATTAACATGTATCTTTGAAATTTTTTGGGTGTTTGGTTTTAATACGGCTAATACTTGGTGGCATTGGATCGTTATTTTAGGAGTTATCGCTGTTGATTTTCACTTCCTTACTAAAGCGTGTGAACATCTTGCGACAGGAACTGTATATGCTGTTTTCGCCGGAGCTGGTACGGTAGGTACTTTCTTAATGGATGTATTTCTTTTTGGCGGCAGTTTCAGTGTAGGGAAATTATTCTTTATCGTGATGGTTGTAGCTGGCGTTATCGGTTTAAAGCTAGCTGATAATAAAGAAGAAACTATGGAAGGAGCTGCTTAAAGATGGGTTGGTTTTTCGTATTTTGTGCTGCAATTAGTGAAATAGTCGGTGTGATCGGTCTTAAAATGTATAGTAAAGATAAGACGTTAGCCAATGGTGCGATTTATATAGGCGGATTTGCTACATCCTTCGCATTCTTGTATACATCTTTCTTATTCTTACAAGTAAGTGTCGCTTATGCGGTTTGGATTGGTATTGGAACAGCAGGTGCCGTTTTATTAAACATGTTCCTGTTTGGTGAGTCGAAAAGTAAAGCACGTATCATTAGTGTGGCTCTTATTGTATGCGGAGTGACAGGATTAAAGGCTCTTTCGTAAAGATATACTACATTTGATCTCCTAGTGGTTTGTTAGGAGATTTTTAATATTAAAAAATGATTTCCTCTTAGAGTTCACTATCATTGACAGTACAATCGATTATCTTATAAAATGAGTGACAGTCATTCAATACGCGTGTGAAAGGGTTTAGATGATGAATAAAAAAGAGAAAATTGTCTATGCAGCGATTGAAGTGTTTCAGGAAAAGGGCGTTGAAAAAACGAAGATTTCTGATATCGTGAAATTAGCTGGCATTGCGCAAGGAACTTTCTATTTATATTTTCCTTCTAAGCTATCTGTTATGCCTGCAATAGCAGAAGTGATGGTCGAAAAGATGATACTTGCAGTGAAAGAAAAAGTGCAAAACGAAGCGCCTTTCTCAAGTAAAGTTACGCAAGTAATAGATGCGGTGTTTCACTTCATAGCTGAATATCGTGAAATACAAGCTTTAATGTATGCGGGTCTTGCATCTACAGAACATATAAAAGAATGGGAAGCTGTGTATGAGCCTCTTTATATGTGGTTAAGTGAATTTTTAAATGAGGCGAAAGAAGCTGGTGAAATTCGTGATTCGGTTCATGCAGAAAGAACAGCGAAGTTATTTATCGCCCTTGTTGAATCAGCAGCGGAACAAGTTTATTTATATGATCATAAAGATGATGAGCAAGTCGAGCTACAAAAGGCAGAAGTACTAGATTTTTTAACACATGCACTACATATAAAGAAGTAGTAAGATGAACCTGTCTGAGAAGGTAGGTTCATTTTTGAGGAAAACTGAATGATAGTCATTCACCTGATACTTATGTATGTGTGGAAGGATAGAGTGAAATTCTAATGAGTGGGATATCTCTACTCATGATTAGCCCACAAAGAGCAGGATAAAGAAAAGCTTCTTGGGCATTATTTTTTGAGAGGAATTTATGGGAAGAGGTGTGAAAAAGTGAAGAAACCGATAAAAGAACAAAAGATGGTATTGGTCATTCTTTTGAGTAATATATTTATCGCTTTTTTAGGGATTGGATTAATCATTCCGGTTATGCCGTCCTTTATGAATGATATGGGTTTGACAGGGAAGACGATGGGTTATCTCGTTGCAGTGTTTGCAATGGCTCAGCTTATTGCCTCACCTATTACAGGCCGGTGGGTCGACCTTTATGGTAGGAAGAAAATGATAATCATTGGATTATTTATTTTTGGTGTTTCAGAGCTTCTTTTTGGATTAGGAACAGATGTATGGATGCTCTATGCAGCGAGGGTGTTAGGCGGAATTAGTGCTGCATTTATTATGCCTGGTGTTACGGCATATGTTGCTGATATTACATCTATGCAGGAACGTCCAAAGGCGATGGGATACTTGTCTGCGGCGATTAGTACCGGATTTATTATAGGGCCTGGAATTGGCGGATTTATTGCAGAATACGGTATACGTGTGCCGTTTTTCGTTGCAGCAGTAATTGCCTTTGTAGCATGTGTGATTTCGATCTTTATTTTAAAAGAACCGTTAACGAAAGAAGAGCTTGCAGAGATTTCTTCTAATACGAAAGAATCAAGTTTTATTGGAGATTTAAAGAAGTCATTACATCCAATGTATGCAATCGCATTTATTATTGTATTTGTACTTGCATTCGGTTTATCGGCATATGAAACTGTGTTTAGTCTGTTTTCTGATCATAAGTTTGGATTCACACCGAAAGATATTGCTGCAATTATTACAATTAGTTCAATCTTTGGGGTAGTTGTGCAAGTATTTATGTTTGGAAAATTAGTTGACATGTTTGGCGAAAAAGTATTAATTCAAATATGTTTAATTGTAGGTGCAGTATTAGCGTTCGTTTCAACTGTAGTCTTTAATTATTGGATTGTACTTCTCGTTACTTGCTTTATTTTCCTTGCATTTGATTTACTTCGTCCAGCTTTAACGACGTTTTTATCAAAGGCAGCTGGAAAAGAGCAAGGATTCGTTGCTGGTATGAACTCGACTTATACGAGTTTAGGAAATATCGCAGGACCTGCCATGGGCGGAATATTATTTGATATGAACATTCATTATCCATATGCATTTTCAGGAGTTGTTTTAATAGTTGGTCTCGGTATTACATTTATGTGGAGAGAGAAACAGCTAGCTGAGAGTTTTGCGAAGTAATAAAGCCCCTTACGATAGTAAGGGGTTTTTGTTTTATAAATTTAATCCAAACCGTTTTAATTCAATGAATATCCCCTCTAATTGTTTTCCTTTATCCGTTAATGTGTACTCTACACGAGGCGGAACTTCTGGATATACTTTTCTCGTTATAATCCCTTGAGCTTCTAGTTCTTTTAGTCGAAGCGATAATGTTTTCGGGCTAATGCCATCCATTGATTTTTGTAAATCACTAAAGCGTAATGTTCCTTCGATAAGAAGGTCACGGATGATTAAAAACGTCCATTTTGTACTAATTACATCAAGCGTTTTAGCGATAGGACAAGGTATGCCAGGTAACCCTTTTGTTAATTCAACTGGATCTATATTGTTCATGGAACTAGCCTCCATAAATTTTTTTGAATGAATTTGCTTTATAGTATCACAAAACTATACTTTTGGTAACTATATGAAAAAAATATCACTACTTCCATATAGGAAGTTAATACATATACAATAGCAATACGAAATACAAAGGGTTTAGATGAGGAGGTGGTGATTTTCATGGGGATAAAAAAGTTGTTTGGATTCTTTAGTTTGTTTGTTGTTTGTATTGTACTTGTAGCATGCGGCGCGGAACAAAAAACTGAAGTCCAGTTATTAAAAGAAATGCCAAAGGCAAAAACAATGACAATCGATCCTTCACTAAGTAAAATGGAAGCGACCGAAATGGTTCATGCAGCGCAGCGTTTTTATGCATTTTGGGATACAGGTAAAGAGGAGCTTCTTTCGCAGACTGTTACGAAAGATTTTTTCGATAATACGTTGCCGAAAGGGCGACCACAAGGTGTTGAAGGATTAAAGTTTGCAGCGCAAAATTTTCGTAAAGTCGTTCCTAATATACATTGCGAGATTGAAGATTTATTAGTTGTTGGTGATAAAGTAACAGCTCGTCTTTCTTTTACAGGAACGCATAACGGTAAAAATATTAGCTTTTCTGCAATAGACATTTTGCATGTGAAAGACGGAAAGATAACCGAAGATTGGCATTTGGAAGATAATCTTACGTTGAAACAGCAACTTGGGTTAATAAGTGAGGAATAGAGTAGGGGAGAGAAAAACGATGAAAAATATATTTATTATAAATGGACATGAAAAATATGGTACAAAGGAAGGACGATTAAATAAAACGTTAGTGGATCATATGGTAACGGTATTAAGCGAGAATCATCATGTGAAAACAACAACGATTCAAGATGGATACAATATAAAAGAAGAACAAGATAAGTTTTTATGGGCTGATGTTGTAATTTATCAAACACCGATTTATTGGTTTAGTGTTCCAGGATTATTTAAAACGTATATGGATGAAGTATATGAATACGGTTTGTTCTTTGAAGGTGCAGATGAATATGGAACAGGTGGTTTATTAAAAGAGAAAGCGTATATGTTCTCTACAACTTGGAATGCACCTGAAAAGGCATTTGGAGATAAGACGAAGTTCTTTGAAGGGGAAAGTCTAGAATCAACGCTTAGTCATTTACACCGCGTGCAGAAGTTTCTTGGGATGAGTCCGTTAAAGAGTTTTGCCTGTTATGATGTGGTAAAGAATCCGGATATTGAGCAGTATTTATTGAACTTGAAAGATCATTTAGATGGAGTAATTAAATAGTAGTTTGTATTGTGAAGAAGGTACTACTAAGGATGTAGTACCTTCTCTTTTTATAAAAACTCACACTTTAATACATGGATGGCTGTATCCATAACTTTGCAAAATTTGCCCAGCCGAATGAATCAATTGTTACATTTTTTAAAGAAGAAGGGTATGTTTTTCTTTTTAAAACGTGATAGTTAAATAAAATGATATTTTCTGTTTGTAAAAATTCTTCGATCTCATACATGAGCTCATAGCGTTTTTCTTTATTTTCTTCTAATAAAAATGTATCAAGTAAACAGTTAATTTGTTTTTCATAGTGCGGGTCCATGAACCGACTTACGAAGCAGCTTTTATTTTTAAATACATTTAAGAATGCAAGTTCATGATCGGCAGCAAACACTTCTCCCATGAAAATAATATCGGCATGTTGATCGATAGAACGATCCATATAATCTGAAACGAGAAATGGGTGAAGCTCTACTTGTATACCTAAACTTTCACATCGTTCTTTTAGGAAATATGCGTCATTTGCACTGTCTTTAAATGCGAAGAAATAAATATGTATCGTTTCTCCGTTATAGGTGCTCTTTTTTAAATAAGCTTTTGCTTTTTCTAAAGAGTAGGACCTTTTAGAAACTTGGCGGCTTCTTTCAGGGAAAAAGCTTGATGCAGCAATTGTTCGTCTCCCCTCTATGCTACGAAGTATCGTTTCAACATCATATAGTTCTCTCCAAGCTTTTCGAAAGTAAATGTCGTGATGAGGACCAGGTTTTGTAAAGTTGAAGCCAGCATAAATACAACCTATTTCTTCTATTTGTATATCATGCCTTTCATTTTCTTCTTCATTTGGTAGTTCATAATCAGCATCTATTTGCACATGATCAGGAATACCCCAAAATTCAATACGGTCTAATAACGCGCGCTCTTTAAAATAATGAGTGAACGCTTCGAGTACGATATTATCTTCAGAGTAATGAGCAAGTTTGAAAGGTCCCGTACCTATGTAATGATGATTTTCGATACTCACATCACGCGGTAAAATTGCTAGTTGTATGGAACTTACATAGTGTAAGAAAAATAAATTTGGTTTTGCTAAATGAAATCGAATTTGCAGTGGTGATGGCGTTTCAATTTGAACAATTTCTTCTGTTAACCATTCGAAAGGAGAGTGAACTTCTTTTAGTCTTTCAAATGAAAATCGTACATCTTTAGAAGTTAAAACTGTTTCGTTATGAAAATATACATCCTTTCGTAAATAAAAAGTCCACGTAAGCCCGTCTTCACTTAATTCCCACGTATGCGCAATGTGTGGTTCCATTTTTTCAGTAACATCGTTATAAACGACTAACGTATCAAAAATTTGACTCGTAAGATGGCTCTCTGTAGTTACAGCCACAAAAGCCGGATCTAATGGGAATATCTTTCTCGATATAGGAATCTTTAATATATCGTACATATCATTTGAAGGTTCGTATCCAAAATGATGATGTAGTTTATTTTCTATCTTTTTTTGAAGTGCAAGGGGTAGGGGTTCTTTTAAAAGAAGAAAGATATCTTTTAATTTTTCTTGCGCTAACAGTTCATCTGTATAGGACTCAATCGCTTCTACGAAATTATGTATAAATAGAATTTCCGTTTTATTTCCGCGGCCTCGCCCTGGAGTCCAGCTAATTAATTGCTCCTCGCTCATTTTCTTTAATAAAATCTTTACGTTTTTCGTACTGCAATATAAAATATCCGCTAATTCTTGTAAGCTATTTCGCATATGTTGTTGATCTTGTGCATGTAGTCTTAGTCTAATGTAATAGTCCATAATTTTCATATATACACTTCCTTCTATCATAAAAGGGGAAACTCTTTAGAATATTCTAACCTTTTTCTTCCTTTTTTTCAAAGTAATATAAGTAAGCATAAGGAGGGGGAAACAATGGGATTTTGGAGTATGCATCGAAATATAAAAATTAGAATTATAACTTCGTTTTTAACACGTGCTGTGTCCACGATGATTTTTCCATTTATGGCGATTTATTTTTCAATAAAGTTAGGTAGTGCGATTGCTGGTGCGTTACTACTTATTAATGTCATAGCTTCATTAGTAATTGGTTTATACGGTGGTTATGTTGGAGATCGGCTTGGTCGTAAAAAGGTGATGATTATCGGTCAAAGTATACAAGTCATTTCCATTGCTTGTATGGGAGTTGCGAATTCGGATTATGTAGATTCACCGTGGTTAACATTTATCTTTATGCTAGTGAATAGTTTAGGATCTGGACTTATGAATCCTGCTACAGAGGCGATGTTAATTGATGTGAGTACACCTGAAAATCGAAAAGTGATGTACACCATTAACTATTGGGCTATTAATTTATCAATGGCAATTGGAGCAATATTTGGCGGATTACTATTTGAGAACTTTAGATTGCAATTGTTTATCGGATTAACAGTTATTGCCGTTATTACTTTATATGTGATGGCTGTATACATGGAAGAAGTGTATGTAGCGAGAAAAACAGTAGAGAAGAAAAATGTATTAAAAGATATGGCGGATAGTTATAAAGTCGTAATGAAAGATAGAGCGTTTTTAATTTTTTGTGCAGCAAGTATATGTACATTATCTTTAGAGTTTCAGGTTAATAATTATTTAGGAGTACGTTTGCAGCAAGAATTTGAAACGGTGCACTTTTTCTTTGGGAATGGTGCTACGTTTGATTTAACAGGTATTCGCATGCTGAGCTGGATATCAGCGGAGAATACAATTTTAGTTGTGTTATGTTCAGCACTTCTTATTAAAATGCTGAAAAGCTTCAACGATTTGAAAATCTTATATGTAGGTTTATTCATTTATACAATTGGATTTACAATACTCGGAGCGAGCAATAGTTTATGGATTTTATTAATTGCAGGGCTTTTCCAAACGGTAGGCGAGATGATGTATGTGCCAGTGCGTCAATCTATTATGGCAGATATGGTGCCAAATGAGGCAAGAGGTTCATACATGGCGATTAACGGAATGGTCTTTCAAGTGGCAAAAATGAACGGGGCATTAGGTGTTATGCTAGGTTCATTTATTGCATCTTGGGGCATGAGTGTTTTGTATTTTATCGTTGGTATGAGCAGTATTTTATTATTTATGAAGGCGATAGGGAAAGAGAAGTATGAGGATGAGAGAAATGTTTCTCAAATTGGATGAAACGATATAAAAGCGAACCAGTTATACTGGGAGTCGCTTTTATATAATTTTTAGAACGGATCAACTTCAGCTAAATTTGGAGTGGTATTCGGCTGTAGCAAAAGATTTTTTAATGTGCCTACTTCAGAAAGAGCGACTAATATGTAGCCACTAATCAGTACAATAAGTCCAATGACGCGTAACGTTTGTAAGCTCACTTCATTATTATTCGTTTCCGTTGGATTTGGGGGCATTGAAGGTGGATTGTTATTCATAAATAAGGCTCCCATCTTTTGTATTTATATATGTGCGAAATCATTATTTAACTTATGGATAGGAATGATATAGTCATTTTCACTATATGAGAACTGCCTATGAAAAGTGATTAGAAATTTGGGGACGAGAAAAGGGGATCCAAAAGATTATTTAAACTGAACTTTTGGATTCCCCCTTTTTATTTATCCTGCTATTTGTGGTGGTCGGATTTCCTGTAAACGACCAGTTGGTGAGGGTTAATAATCAGTGGGGGATGAATAAAACCCCACTGATTCATTATTTTCATGTAAATAAAAGGAGATTAATTAACCAAAGTAGCTATCCTAATATACGCAACGATTCTTCAATAAACGCCGGGATGTCCTCAGGTTGTCTACTTGTGACCAGCTGATTTTGGCATACGACTACTTCTTTATCATGGAAATTTCCACCGGCATTTTTCAAGTCGATCTCAATAGATTTATATCCAGTCACATCACGTCCTTCAAGTGTTTGTGCAGTGATGAGTAGCTGAGGTCCGTGACAAATAGCGAAAACAGGTTTTTCCGCATCCATAAATGCTTTACTAAAGCGTACAAAACGTTCATCTGCACGAAGTATATCTGGGGAGAACCCGCCTGGTATGAAGAGGGCATCAAAGTTCTCTGGAGAAACATCATTGATACCTTTATCAATTACAACTTCACTTTTTCCTTGTTTACCGTGTACCGTTTTACCTTTTTCTGCTTCAATAGTTGTTAATTCATATCCCTTTTGTTTAAAAGCTTCTGCTGGCTCTGTGTATTCTGTGTCCTCGAAATAATCCGTTATTAAAATAGCAATTTTTTTACTCATTCTAATCCGCTCCTTATATTATATTATCGGTTCCAGAATCGTCCTTGGGCAATGCCTTCTATAAATGACTCAATTGAAGTGTCTGTTAAGTTGTAAACTCCTGCTCCATCTAATTTAATTTTACTATTGTCCAAAGCATGAGGATTACTAAGGACATGAGCTATCGGTTTAAAATGTTTAAAAGTAGTTTCTGCAAATTCTAAAACAGGGGGGTGAATGACAGAATCACTACTAAACACTAATACTGCATCAAAAAGGGAAGAGTCTGTTGTTGTATAAGTATCAGTTACTTTAATGGAATCATTGAACTGATAAATTTTATTATCTATGATGCTATAGTTAATTCGATGCTGTACAAAAGCTTGAATCCATTCGGACAGAAGGGAGACGCTTGGGTCACCATTTAATAGAATTGCAACATTTTTGGAATCAGCTTTAAAAATAGTGTTGGACATACTTAGTGCAGGTGATTTGGCATCTGAATTTACTTCGTGATTTTCTTTAGGTAAAGGGGCTCCAATAATGTTAGCGACTTCTTGTGCTAATTGACGATCGACGTGGTTTAGGAGAGCAATTACATTTGCCTTCACCATGTCTGATTTACACTTCCCAACTTCAAAGCAAAAAGCTTCTTTTATGTGCTGCTTTTCAATAGGCCTCATACTATTGTAGAAAAGTTTAGCTTGAGAATAAAAGTTAAGGAAGCTTTTACTGCGACCTCTAATTTTATGTCCATCAATCTTTTCTTGATAATGCTCATATCCGCCCTGTTCAGCTTGCACGGTTGCTGGTTGATTGTCATTTAAGCCATTAGGATGATAGCTTGTTTGACCGCGATGAATTTGCATTTGATGCATACCATCACGTTGATTATTATGAAAAGGACATACAGGCTGGTTAATAGGAATTTGGTGAAAATTAGGGCCTCCTAAACGAGATAATTGTGTATCTGTATAGGAGAATAATCTTCCTTGCAGAAGAGGATCATTTGAAAAATCAATACCTGGTACGACATGGCCAGGGTGGAAAGCTACCTGTTCCGTTTCGGCAAAGAAGTTATCAACGTTTTTGTTCAATGTCATTTTACCAACTAGTTTTACAGGAACTTCTTCTTCCGGCCATAATTTCGTTGGGTCTAAAATATCAAAATCAAATGCATGCTCATCTTCTTCTGGAATTAGCTGTAATCCGAGCTCCCATTCCGGATAATCGCCTTTTTCAATTGCTTCATATAAATCTTGACGATGGAAATCGGGATTTTTCCCAGCGACCCTTTGAGCTTCATCCCATACTAATGAATGAACCCCGAGGGTAGGTTTCCAGTGAAATTTTACGAAATGGGCTTTTCCTTCTTTATTAATAAGTCGAAATGTATGAACCCCAAAACCTTCCATCATTCGTAAACTACGCGGAATTGCGCGATCACTCATCTGCCACATAACCATATGAGTAGACTCGGGATTATGGGCAACAAAATCCCAAAATGTATCATGAGCGCTAGCTCCCTGAGGAATATCATTATGTGGTTCTGGTTTAACTGCATGGACAAAATCAGGGAATTTAATAGCATCTTGGATAAAGAATACTGGCATATTATTACCTACTAAATCATAGTTACCTTCATCTGTATAAAATTTTGTGGCAAATCCGCGCACATCTCTTACTGTGTCATTTGATCCTTTAGAGCCTTGAACGGTTGAGAACCGTACAAATACAGGTGTTTTTTTTGAAGGGTTAGTAAGAAAATCTGCTTTTGTATATGCTTCTAACGATTCATAAAGCTGAAAATAACCATGTGCGCCAACTCCGCGCGCATGAACAATTCTTTCAGGAATTCGTTCATGATCAAAGTGGGTCATTTTCTCGCGAAAGTGGAAATCCTCCATTAAGGTTGGGCCTCTTAAGCCCATCTTTAAAGAAAATTCATCCTCGGCTATTTTGACTCCTTGGTTTGTTGTTAAAGCATGTTTGCGTTGATTATCTGTAACGTGGTGTTCCAATTGCTCCATTTTTTTATTCACAATATAGGCCCCTCCTTTACTCTGTTAATTTAATACATACCCTTTTTATTAGGACGTAAACATGTATTATCATTTTTGTATGTAAAATCATAAAATATCGGTTATTCTGGTGATTCTTGTTTGAGGAAGGAAAATAAAAAAGCCAAGGAGATCATTTATTTTCTCCTTGGCTTTTAAGATAACTCTTTTTGTTAAAACGAAGAAACGCGTTGCTTCGTTTTTGGTACAATAATAAATTTGATCCAAAGTAACCCGATAATCATAATGATAAGGCTATGTAAAAATTGACCTGTAGCAATGAGTATAACAATTGAAAATACAATGAGTTGAATGCTTAGCAATATAAAGATTAAGTGAAGAAATTGATTCATTCGTTTTTCAGTATCAATTGGATATAATGCTACAATAATATTTCCCGAAAAATATTTCCATAGGGAACGGAGCTGCATAGAGATCATATATAGGACGATATATGCGATAGCGCCTTTTACGTATATGTTTGGTATAAAATATAAGGCAAAGGCACCAATCAGCCCTAAGCGAATATATATACCGAAATAATCATTCCCGCGTAAAAATGCTAGTGTGTGTAAATAGAAGAAAGTTGCTCGTTTTTTATGTAATAAAGGTTCAATCCAAGTTGTAAGCCATTTTCTTTTATTTACTTGCTTATTCAGTTGCGGAACATCGGTGAAGATGCTAGCAAATTGATAGAAACGAACGTTCATTTTTTCTTCTTGCTCGATTATGTAATCCCATGGTATTCGTTTTGTAGGCTGTTTTTTCGTGTATAGAAAAAGGAAAGTAAGTAGTAAGAGTAATCCGCCTAATATGAGAACATTTGCCGCATAAAACAGCATGTAAATAATGAGGGCGTTACAAGCAATACGAATAATGAACCATATGCTTTTTTCATGACTATCACGCCACATCCAATGTATGTATATGTTCCAAGCTTTCGTAATCATTAAAACGATAAAGATTGTACATAAGAAAGGTACAGTTAATTGTAATGATTGCAGTGCAAGTGGAACGAGAATAAGGAACGTAAATAATAATGGGAAAAGCTGAATGATGTAATTATATAGAAGAGATTTTTTGAAATAAGAAGTTAATTTCTCTTCTAGTGCTAGTAAATAGACAGCATCAGGTTTTTGAATAAATGTACGGATAGGACATCTCGTTATAATGAATGTAAGTACAATCGTGATGAGTAGTAAAGATATTCCTTTAGAAGGAGATGTTTTTAGAAACTGAGCATAGTAGTATGCGCCAACGCATGAAATAAAGATAAAGCTATATAGTAAACCGTTAATCATACGTGCAAAGTATGTAATGATATTTTGAATATGTTGTTGGAAGCGGCTGCTCCATAGTGATTCGATTGACATGTTTTTCACCTCTTTGTTCTATTATATATGTTTTGCAAAAGAAAAAACGAGCAAATTGCGTTATGCAACTTGCCCGTTTTTCTTTTCGTTATTTTTTTTCTGATCACGATTCATTAATGGATAGAAGGCAAAACCGATTACGAATAAACCAATTCCGAGAAGGAATGTTTTTATATCGGATGCACCGGTTTTAATAACCCATAGTGCGTAACAAAGTGCGATCACTGCGACTATACCATCTGTAATTCTTGCCCGCATTTCATTTTTATACGTTTCACCAGTTGCGACTAGTTTTAACTGGAAGATCGGTGAAACGAGATATGGAATGAGGTAGGCCAGTGTTGATACGGTAATAACGAATGTATAAGCTTCCGCAATGGTTCCTGATAATGTTGAGAATAGGAACACTTGCGACATAATGTTTGTTAATCGTAATGAGTAAATTGGACTTCCTTTTTTATTTGTTTTCGTGAAGAAGGAAGGGAAGAAACCTTCTTTTGCTGCTTGATAAGGTACTTCTGAGCTTAATAAAATCCAGCCTAAGATCGAACCGAATAGGGAAGTAAGAGCAAGTAGTGCCATCAGTTTCCCGCCGCCGTGACCCATTGCAGCATTTAATGCATCTGCTAATGGACGTTCAGAAGCTTGTAATGTATCAACGTGAAGGACACCCATTGTTAAAATTGTAATTCCTAAGTAAATCGCAACTGTAATAAGTAATCCAGCAACTGTTGCGCGTTTTACCGTTTTTGGAGAAACAGCACGGTTTGATAAAAGAACCGCTGATTCAATTCCGATAAATGCCCAAAGTGTTGTAAGAGCAGCTAAGTTTACTTGTGAAAGAAGACCGTGTGATACACCTGATTTATCGATCATCGGTGTGTACCATTGTCCAAACTTAGAAGCTTCGAATGCAAATAACGTAACGACGATGAATAAAAGGAATCCAGTTACTTTCGTTGTTGTTGCTAAGAAGTTTAGCTTTCCAGCTCCGCTTACACCGTTAGTTAATATAATATGAGTTCCCCAAAGTAAGATGGAACAAATCGTAAATGTAATTAGTTTTCCGACTTCTATGTTAAACGAACCGATTGAAAATAGTAGTCGTGTATCTTTCATAATTGGGAAGAAGAGTGATAAATATCCCGCAAATGATGTAATGATGGCAACGTTACTTGCCCAGTTTGCAACCCAATATCCCCATACCATACTGAAACCAGCCATTTTTTTCTTTTTTGGTGTTGAGAATAAGGCATATGCATGACTTTGTGGTCCTGTCGTTAAATCAGGACGACGAATTGCTAAATTACCGAAAACAAGAGCTAGCATTAAAACACCAAACCCTGTTGTTAACCAAGCTAAAGTGACACCGAGAGGGCTTGCTGTTTGTGCCAACGTACTTGGCACCATGAAAATACCAGCGCCAACCATGTTACCGACAACGAAAGCTGTGAGTACCCAAAAGCCCCATTTTTTTTGTTGCATAGAAAATACCTCCAAAGTTAGTATAACCAAGTCAAGCGAGGAGATATGTATGTCTTCCTGAGTCAGGAAGAGAAGTCCCAAACAAAACAAAAAAAGCACGTAATTTGCCGCTACATGCTTTCTATCTTATAAGAAACCCACGACATACCTCTCGATAGCTCTCCACAAACGAAACGTTTGTGACAGTTCTGCACTTATTAAATGCAGACCCAGCAAGTGTGCATGGTGGACACAACTTACTTCGGCAACCATTCCTTTCTCATTCCTTCATCAATGCCACTACATCTCCGGAAATGATACTCTTAATAATTGCAACCTCTACCTCACCGAGATACGAATGAGGATTTAAATATTAAATTAACGTATTTAAGAGTAACAAATGAATTTTTATACGTCAATGGATATAGTAATAATCAGATTATAGAGAAGAGTTTGTGATTAAAAGTATGAGGGATTATTATGTAATATTGAATTTTCATAATATAATAAATGTTATTAGCGCTAGATGATTGAAAAGGGGATGAAGTATATGTCTGTATGTCATAAACATTCAGTAATAGGTGTGTTAGATTCGGGAGTTGGGGGATTAACAGTTGCGAGCGAAATTATAAGACAATTGCCTAAAGAGAGCATTTATTATATTGGTGATAATGAGCGTTGTCCGTATGGGCCAAGAAGTGTAGAAGAGGTACAATCTTTCGTATTTGAAATGGTTGAGTTCCTCAAACAGTTTCCGTTAAAAGCTCTAGTTGTAGCATGTAATACTGCTGCAGCTGCTGCATTGGCTGCGTTGCAAGAAGCACTTTCTATTCCGGTTATTGGCGTTATACATCCGGGAGCAAGAGCGGCTATTAAAGTGACGAAGAAAGGGAAAATCGGAGTAATTGGAACTGTAGGTACGATAAAATCTAATATGTACGAAAAAGCATTACATGAGCTTGATACATATTTGAAAGTGCATAGTCACGCGTGCCCGACTTTAGCTACAGTTGTAGAAAATCAATTAGAAGATACAGCATATGTAACGCAGCAAGTGAAACAAGCTTTACTGCCATTAACGAAAGAAGATATAGATACGTTAATTCTTGGGTGTACGCATTATCCACTTTTAGAGTCTTATATAAAAGAGGAACTAGGAGAGGGTGTAACGATTATTAGTTCTGCAGAAGAAACAGCGATAGAGTTAAGCACAATTTTACAGCACAAAGGAATTCTGGCTGACAATTTGAATCCTAAGCATCGATTTTTTACAACAGGCTCTGTTTCATCATTTGAACATATTGCTGAGCGATGGCTAGGGTATCAAATTTTTGTAGAATGTGTACATTTGCCGATGAAAAATGCGTGTATGTATAATTAGGATGTATTAAATTACTTTTTTAATAAATCAGGTTCGTTTCATAAGAAGGAAAGAATAAGCTTTTAATTGAAGTGTTTAAGGGCAGTTCAATTAAAGGGGAGATTGGATTATGGAATTATCAAGATCTCAATTATTTGCTTTAGAGTATATTTCAAAATATGCAGAGAACGAAAAACGTGAGGCGAAAGCAACAATTAATCATATACTTAACATGTCTAATATTACAGAGGAAATATTTGAAGAAGCTGTCGCTAATTTAAAATCTCATGCAAGGATTGCTTTACACTTTCATCCAGACAGACTAGATTCGAATATGAAAAGTGTTGCTGAAGCACTGTTTGAGCAAGGAGTATATAAAAGTCAGTTTGAAACATTGCTATCTAATGGAAGCGTATCTGCTTATCCTGGTGGTGAACGTGACCTTTGGGAAAAGAGAATATTTGGAGGAGCATATCAACTTGAAGGTGTAACGAATGATCAACGGCCAAAGTATGGAGCTCTAAATTTGATGTTACATCCAGATGGGCCTGCTCCGCGTTTTGGATCATGTTATTTTCTCTTATCTCCAAAAGTTTCTTCGCGCTCTACATATACATATTTAGATTCGCATCAAGATCCGAAAGAAAAGGGGACTTATGAGGAGTTTGATATGATTTTAGCTGCTCTTTTGGAAGAGACATTTGTAAGAGATTTTGCAATTGGTGAAGGAAATTTGACGCCAACAACATTCATGAATCATTTACTGGCTAACCTGAAAAGGCCGTTTATAGATTTAGTAAGCAAAGAGCCAGCCCGTAATCTTAATCATTATATTGAAGCGCAAGTTCATGGAGAGATTTCTCTTAAAGAAGACGTGGAAGCGCTTGTTGCAGATCCTTCATTTAAGGGTACGGATGTAGGAAGAACTTTAGAAGAAATTTGCCTGA
Organism: Bacillus sp. SH7-1; assembly: GCF_008042405.1. Classification (NCBI taxonomy): domain Bacteria; kingdom Bacillati; phylum Bacillota; class Bacilli; order Caryophanales; family Bacillaceae; genus Bacillus; species Bacillus sp. SH7-1. Next base: position 22,049 of record NZ_QNUD01000006.1, on the reverse strand, counting down.
AGTATTCTATAGGTTTGTATTGGCACATGGGTTTTGTACTTATGGTAGATGAAGTTCCGATGAATTTTAGAGGTTCAAAAATGCCATCTTTAGCAAGACGAATTGCACGGAATCATTGTATCGATGCAAATATAATTGGCTCTGCTGTAGTTGATTTGAAACGCAATCCATTATCTTGGAGTGATCGTGGAACTTATGAAGAAGTGCTTCAGGAATTAAAATTATTATGGCATGTTTTAGTTCGATTTGGAAAACCAAATCAGAAGTTGAACTAAATCCTTCGTTTTTGAGAAGTATCTATATAGAAAAGAAGCTGATCTAAAATTAGATCAGCTTCTTTTTATAAGATTAAACTAAGTTTAATACAGTTACTTTTTCACGTGTCATAGACTCAAGGCTCTTACGAATACCTTGTGCGCCCATACCTGAACCTTTTACACCGATGAATGGGAAGTGGTCAGGGCCGCGCTCTGTGCGTCCGTTAATTTGAACAGAACCAGTTTCGATTTTGTTAGCAATTGCAAATGCTTTGTTAATGTCTTTTGTGAAGACACTTGCTTGTAAGCCGAACTCTGATTTGTTAGCAATTTCAATTGCTTGCTCATCAGAAGAAACACGGATGATTGGAAGGATTGGGCCGAATGGCTCTTCCCAAGCAACTTTCATTTCTTCTGTTACGTGGTCGATTAATGTTGGGTAAATTAAGTTACGCTCACGTTTGTTACCGATAACGATTGTTGCACCTTTTTCAACAGCATCGTCAACTAAGCCTTGAACGAAGTCAGCAGATTTATCGTCGATTAATGGAACGATTGTGCTGTCTTGTTCTGGAGATCCAACTGATAGTTCAGCTACTTGCGCTTTTAATAAGCTAACAAGTTCGTCGGCTACGTTTTCGTGTACAAGTACACGTTTAATAGCTGTACAACGTTGACCAGAGTAAGAGAATGCACCGCTTACGATATGGTTTGCAGCATCTTGTAAGTCAGCATCTTCACGAACGATACCAGGGTCTTTACCACCAAGTTCTAATACAAGTGGAATCATTGCAGCTTTTTTCGCTAAATGTTTACCTGTGTTTGTACCACCTGTGAACGATACCATATTGATGCCTTCGTGTTCTACTAAGTAGTCACCAATTACAGAACCGCGTCCTGTTGCTACGTTTACAAGACCTTTTGGAAGGCCAGCTTTATGAAGTGCTTCAACCATTTTAATACCGCTAATTGCACCTTGAGTTGCTGGTTTGAAAATAACAGCGTTACCCATAATTAGTGCTGGTGCAAGTTTTGCAGCAGATAAGTTTACTGGGTAGTTAAATGGTGCGATTGCTAATACAACACCAAGTGGTGCACGTTGGATGATTGCAAGTTTAGATTTCGTTCCGCCAGGGAAGCTATCGCCCATCATGCTTTCTCCGTGCATATGTAAAGCTTCTTCGATCGTGTAACGAATGAAGTCAGCTGTACGAACAACTTCTTTCTTCGCATCTTTATATCCTTTACCGACTTCTTTCATAATGATATCGGCAATTTCATCTTGCATATTTACGAGCTCATCAGCCCATTTATATAAATATTTTGCGCGATCTTGTAGAGAAGCTTCCGCCCATGATTTTTGAGCTTCTTTTGCAGATGCAATTGCTTCATCTACTTCTCCGCGAGTAATTGCTTGTACTTGTCCAATTACTTCGTGTAAGTATGGAGATGGAATTTCAATTGTTTCTCCTGAAGAGCTTTCTCTCCATTCTCCGTTTAAATAAAATTTGTACGTATTGCTAGTTGTCATGATTAGTCCTCCTAAAATAGCAACTTGTAAGAGTGAGTATAAGGTGATTGTAGGGGGTTTGATAACATTTTTCAAATGAAATGTTTGTGAAAACGATTTCTTATTCTTTTTTTATTTTGTATGCCCTTTCTTACAGAAGATTCTCTTATTTCAAAATGATATATCATATATTTTTTGTTTGATGTGTGAAAAAACAATTGACAGAATACTCAATAAAGTTGTAAGATTATAAATGGAAAATAAATGAAGGGGGTGTGCGTAATGATTGTAATCGTAAATGTAATGGGCTTAGCTCTGTTAAATGGCAGAAAACATTTATATCATTACGCAACCCGTGCGGATATATAGGGCATCTTTGTCTTATAAAAAGCGTACGTTGCGTATATCGTAACGTACGCTTTTATGCATTTTTGTGCATATCGTCAAGCGACGGTATGCTTTTTTTTGTTTATTTTCCATGTTACTATATAAAATTTTGGAAGGTGGAAAAATGTGATGAGATTGTATGGGTTACGAAATGTAAATGTGATGGGTCTGGATAGCGGATAAAGAAATGAGATTGAAACGAGAACGAGAAGGGAGAGGTTACATTGTTATCAGTATTACTAAAGTTAAAATGGTTTTTTAAAGAACATTGGAAGAGATATAGTATCGCCATTGGAGCTCTTTTAATTGTGAATATAGTTGAAGTTATTCCCCCGAAAGTGTTAGGGGTTACGATTGATAATATAAAAACAGGAACGTTATCAAACGAAGCTATTATACAGTCTATTCTTATCTTAATAGGGGTTACGATCGTTGGATACGGTCTTACTTTTGTGTGGCAACATCAATTGTTTGGCGGTGCATTCGTACTGGAGAAGACGATGCGCTCTAAATTTATGGGGCATTTACTTAAGATGACACCCACGTTTTATCAAAAAAATCGTACTGGTGATTTAATGGCGAGAGCGACAAATGATTTAAAAGCAATCGCTATGACAGCTGGTTTCGGTATATTAACGCTCGTGGATTCGAGTTTATATATGCTTACGATTGTCTTTATGATGGGATTTACAATTAGTTGGGAGCTTACATTTGCGGCACTTATACCGCTTCCGATTATGGCGTATGCGATGAATATATATGGAAAGAAATTGCATGAAAGATTTACAGTTGCGCAAGATGCGTTCGGTGATATGAACGATAAAGTACTAGAGTCAATAGCTGGTGTGCGCGTGATTCGTGCATACGTACAAGAAAATGCAGATCAAGAAAGATTTCATCATTTAGGAGATGACGTCTACGAAAAAAATATGAAGGTAGCTAGAATTGATGCACTATTCCAACCAACTGTGAAAATGCTTGTTGGTCTTAGTTATTTAATTGGTTTAGTGTACGGCGCATATCTTGTATTTCAATCAAAGGTGACACTTGGCGAACTTGTTTCCTTTAACGTGTATTTAGGGATGATGATTTGGCCGATGTTTGCAATTGGCGAATTAATTAATGTTATGCAAAGAGGAAATGCTTCATTAGACCGTGTAAATGAAACGTTAGCGTATGAACCGGATGTTAAGGATCCGAAAAATCCAAAGCTTGTACAAGAGCCGGATTATATTCAGTTTGATGACGTTACCTTTTCATATCCTTCATCAACTGAAACAAATTTAAAGAAGGTTTCGTTTACATTAAAACAAGGGGAAACGCTTGGGGTTGTTGGAAAAACAGGAAGCGGAAAAACGACGCTCGTACGTCAGCTTCTTCGCCAATATCCGCTTGGCGATGGAGATATTGCAGTCTCTGATGTGACGTTAGATAAAATAACGAATGAAAATGTACTTGGATGGATTGGGTATGTACCGCAGGAACATATTTTGTTCTCAAAAACAGCGAGGGAAAATATTTTATTCGGGAACCGAGAAGCGACGGAAGAAGAACTTGAGAAAGCGATTGAAATTGCGGCGTTTACAAAGGATTTAGAGTTTTTACCAGAAGGATTAGAAACGCTCGTTGGAGAGAAAGGTGTTTCTTTATCAGGAGGGCAAAAACAAAGGATTTCAATTGCGCGAGCTGTTATTCAAAATCCAGAAATTTTAATTTTGGACGATTCTTTATCAGCTGTTGATGCTCGTACGGAAGCAGCGATTATCGAAAATATAAGAACAGAAAGAAGCGGAAAGACGACGATTATTACGACGCACCGTTTATCAGCCGTACAACATGCGGATTGGATTCTCGTTATGGATGAAGGTGAAGTAATAGAAGAGGGTACGCATGATCAGCTTATCAAAAGCGGAGGCTGGTATGCTGAGCAGTTTGAAAGACAACAAGGTGAAAGTGAAAGTGCGGATAGTGGGGTGAAAATATGAGTGTTTCAAAAAGATTGTTTCAATATGCGATGAAAGTGAAAGGGACGATTTTTGCAGCGATGCTAATGTTATTTATTTTTGTCATCGCAGAGCTTGCTGGTCCTTTCGTCGCAAAAACGATGATTGATGATCATATCGTTGGAATTGAGAAACCTTGGTATGAAACAGAAAAGAGTGAAGAGGCTGTTTCGTATAATGGTACCTTTTATAAGCGAAGCGATCGCTTTGAAGAAGGGGAGAAAAAAGGAAAAGAAGTACGCGTGATGCAAGTCGGTTTTCAATATTACTTTGTGCCGAATAAAGTGAATGCTGAAGGGTCGCGTACTGTAAAAGGTGATATGATTACCGTTCAAAATGGTAAGGCGGTGCAAGTGTATAAAGCGAAAGCATTAACGAAAGAAGAAGTGTTTGCGTTTTATAAACCAGAAATAAACCGTCTATTATTACTTGGTGGTGGCTATTTCGCTTTATTAGTAGTCGTTTCACTATTTGCATACGGAAAGCAATTTTTCTTACAGAAGGCAGCGAACAAAATTATTCAAATTATGAGGGAAGATGTCTTTTCTCATATTCAAACGTTGCCGATTCGTTATTTCGATCATTTACCAGCAGGGAAAATCGTGTCGCGTGTAACGAATGATACGGAAGCTATTCGTGATCTATACGTAACGGTACTTGCGACATTCGTTTCTAGTATCATCTATATTATTGGGATATTTGCCGCGCTATTTTTACTTGATGTAAAACTGGCAACGCTATGTTTACTCATCATCCCAATTTTAATTGTTTGGGCGATCCTTTATAGAAAGTATGCGTCTGTATATAATCATAAAATGCGCTCACGTTTATCTGATATTAACGGAACAGTGAATGAATCCATTCAAGGTATGCCGATTATTCAAGCGTTCCGTCAAGAGCGTGAAACAAAAAAAGAGTTTGAAGAATTAAATGGCGATTATTTTAAGTATCAAAATAAAATTTTGAATTTAAATGCCGCAACTTCTCATAATTTAGTGTCTGTATTAAGAAATATCGCTTTCACAGGTGTGATTTGGTATTTCGGTGGCGCTTCATTAAGTGCTACAGGCGTCATTTCTCTAGGTATACTGTATGCGTTCGTTGATTATTTAACACGATTGTTCTCACCAATTACAAATATGGTGAATCAGCTTGCTAACTTAGAACAATCGCGTGTTGCATCAGAACGTGTTTTTGAATTGTTAGAGGAAAAAGGGGAAGCAGTAGAAGAGGAACGTATGCCTCGCTTACAAGGAAACGTGAAATTTGATAATGTGTCGTTTTCTTATAATGGAAAAGATGAAGTGTTAAAAAATATTTCTTTTGAAGCGAAACAAGGCGAGACAGTGGCACTTGTCGGTCATACTGGATCAGGAAAAAGTTCCATTATGAATGTACTATTTCAGTTTTATGAGTTTGAAAAAGGAAAGCTTACAATTGACGGTCACGACGTAAAAGAGATGCCAAAACAAGCAACTCGTGAACATATGGGAATCGTACTGCAAGATCCGTTTTTATTTAGCGGGACAGTTGCATCTAATGTAAGTTTAGAAAATGAAAAAATTTCAAAAGATCGCATCATAAAAGCATTGCGTGATGTTGGTGCGGAAAGATTTGCGAACAATATAAATGAAGAAATTACGGAGAAAGGAAGTACTCTTTCAACCGGAGAACGTCAGCTTATATCGTTTGCTAGGGCACTTGCTTTCGATCCAGCCATTTTAATTTTAGATGAAGCGACATCTAGTATTGATACAGAGACAGAAGCGATGATCCAACAAGCACTAGAAGTTGTGAAAAAAGGAAGAACGACATTTATTATTGCTCACCGACTTTCAACAATTAAAAGCGCAGATCAAATTATTGTGCTTGATAGAGGAACAATCTTGGAAAAAGGTTCTCATGATGAATTAATGAAAAAGCGCGGGCGTTATTACGATATGTATAAAACGCAAATGGAAGGAAACCAAAGCGCATAATATGTATAGAGAAGAACTTGCGATTTTCGCAAGTTCTTTTTTTAGTGAATCAGGGCAGTTAAATAAGAAGTATTATTTTACCTTTCGTACAATAAATGCTATATTAAAAAATGTTACTTATTTTTTGTATGTAGCATTATTTTTCCCTTTTGTTTGATTATGAAGAAAAAGGATAAACTAAATAAGAACATTTTCATTGAAAAATTGTTCAAGATTGCATACAATCAATATAGTTTTTAAATTCCTATCAGAATACTTGGAGGATTACCATCATGAAAAAATTATTTTCAGTACTTGCAGTAACTACATTAGCGATCGGGATTGTAGCTGGCTGCGGTAAAGAAGAGAAAAAAGATACAGCTAGTCAAGACGCGTTACAAAAGATTAAACAAAGCGGTGAACTTGTAATTGGTACAGAAGGTACATATCCACCATTTACGTTCCACGATTCAAGCAATAAATTAACTGGATTCGATGTTGAATTAGCAGAAGAAGTTTCAAAACGTTTAGGAGTAAAGCCTGTATTTAAAGAAACGCAATGGGATAGCTTACTTGCTGGTTTAGATGCAAAACGTTTCGATATGGTTGCGAATGAAGTTGGTATTCGTGAAGATCGTCAAAAGAAATATGACTTTTCTAGTCCATACGTTTCCTCTTCAGCGGTATTAGTTATTGCAAAAGATAAAGATAAACCTGCTACATTTGCTGATGTAAAAGGATTAAAAGCAGCACAATCTTTAACAAGTAACTATGCAGATATTGCTAAGAAAAATGGCGCGGAAATCACGAATGTAGAAGGCTTTAGCCAAGCGGCAGAATTATTAAACACTGGCCGTGTTGATTTCACAATTAATGATAAATTATCAGTGTTAAACTATTTAGAAACGAAGAAAGATGCAAAAATTAAAATTGTAGATACAGAAAAAGAAGCGTCACAAAGTGGATTCTTATTCCGTAAAGGTAGCGACAAGCTAGTACAAGAAGTAAACAAAGCGTTAGAAGATATGAAAAAAGACGGTACGTACGACAAAATAGCGAAAAAATGGTTCGGTGAAAATGTATCTAAGTAGTGCATTGGTTTCAGATCGATTGTCTACTTGGATAGATATTATGCAGTCTTCCTTCATGCCTATGCTGAAGGAAGCTGTTTTTACAACAATTCCATTAACGCTTATTACATTTATTATCGGGATTATACTTGCGACGTTAACGGCGCTTGCACGTATTTCAGGTAGTCGTATTTTACAATGGATTGCTCGTATCTATGTATCTATCATTCGCGGAACGCCACTTCTTGTACAATTATTTATTATTTTCTATGGTCTTCCAACTCTTAATATTGAAGTTGAGCCATATACAGCAGCAGTTATTGGATTTTCATTAAATGTCGGTGCATATGCATCTGAAATTATTCGTGCTTCGATTCTTTCCATTCCGAAAGGGCAGTGGGAAGCAGCTTATACAATTGGGATGACATACCCGCAAGCGTTAAAACGTGTTATTTTACCGCAAGCAACGCGCGTATCAATCCCGCCGCTTTCAAATACATTTATTAGCTTAGTGAAAGATACTTCATTAGCATCGTTAATTTTAGTAACGGAAATGTTCCGAAAAGCGCAGGAAATTGCGGCAATGAACTACGAGTTTTTAATTGTTTATTTTGAAGCAGGTCTTATTTATTGGGTTATTTGTTTCTTACTATCAATCGTACAGCAGATGTTAGAGAAGCGTTCAGAACGCTACACGTTAAAATAATACGTTAAAATAATCCTTTTACAAAAGGAGTTTTTGTTTTTATGATTTCAATTCAGCACTTACAAAAAAGTTTCGGAGATAATACCGTACTAAAGCATATAGATTTATCAGTTGAGAAGGGCGAAGTTGTTGTTATTATCGGGCCGTCTGGGTCTGGTAAAACAACATTCTTGCGTTGCCTTAACGTATTAGAAACACCAAACGCAGGTAACATTCGTATCGGCAATAAAGAGCTTAACTTCTCTCGAAAAGTATCGAAGAAAGATATTGTTAACCTTCGTACGCAAACAGGTATGGTATTCCAGCACCATAATCTATTTCCGCATTTAACAGCACTTCAAAATGTAATGGAAGGGCTCGTTACAGTGAAGAAGATGGGGAAAGAAGAAGCGAAGAAAAAAGCAAACTATTTCCTTGAAAAAGTTGGTCTTGCGGATAAAGTAGACTTATATCCGTTCCAATTATCAGGCGGACAACAACAGCGCGTTGGAATTGCTCGCGCGCTTGCGATGGAGCCTGAGGTGTTACTATTTGATGAGCCGACGTCAGCACTTGATCCTGAACTCGTTCAAGAAGTTCTGAAAGTAATGAAAGAACTTGCTAAAGAAGGCATGACGATGGTCATTGTAACGCACGAAATGCGCTTTGCACATCAAATTGCAAACCGCGTTATTTTCATGGATGGCGGTGTCGTCGTCGAACAAGGTACACCAGAAGATGTATTTACAAATCCAAAAGAAGAACGTACGAAGAAGTTTTTACAAATGTTGCAATAAATTAAGGAAGGTCTCAAGGCATATGCCTTGAGACCTTTTTGCCATATATATTTATTTGTGGAATCCGCCAAGGCTTTGCTCAGCCATTGCAACTAGACGTTTTGTAATTTCGCCACCAACAGAACCGTTAGCACGAGCCGTAGAATCTGCTCCTAATTGTACACCAAATTCTTGAGCGATTTCGTACTTCATTTGGTCGATTGCAGCTGTTGCTCCTGGTACTACTAATTGATTTGAAGAATTTTGGTTTGCCATAGGAATATATCCTCCTTAGAGTTATAAAAATTTTTTTTGGTTGGACTAGCTGGAGTTGAACCAGATTATCGCCCCGGTTGGCGCTAATCCATCGGTAATTAAGTTTGTACTCATAGTATGGATGTTACCTAGAAAGATATACAAAATAATAATTTGTAAATTTTGTAAAAAAATCTTAGTGATTTCGTAAAGTATGAAATAAGAGTAATCGTTGTATTTTTAAGAAAAAAGGCTAAACTAAGAGCGTTATGAAATATGTTTTTCTTTTTGTATCCCGTTATTTGGGGCAAATCATTAACTTCTTATTTATTACATTTAAATCGGTAGCAACTTCATAGTTCTATTTTGAGTAGGAATGGGACAGAAGGCCGCTCCTATGCATAGATAGATGCTTGTAAATGATAACGTATGGAGGAATCGTGATGGGAATTTGCCCGCTTTGCAACGCATTAGAATCACAAACATATTCTTGTCAAAATTGCCAAAGTATACTCCAAGATTATGGGAAGGCTGTAGATTACATAGACGATTATAGTGCGTATATGGACCAAGAATTATTAAGTGCAGTAGATGGATTAACACATAATAATTCAAATGAATACTGCAATCATATTTTTTATTGCGGAGTATGTAATGTGGAAACAGAGGTTGTAGTAAAACTTGTGTAAATAGAAAACTTCCACCTTATGAATGAGGTGGAAGTTTTTGTTTTCGTATTTGTGAGTGAATCATAGGGGACGGGATATGCTCGGTGCTTGAGGAAGACGCTGATTTTATTTGAGACATTTTTTCTTTTGCATCGCGCAAAGAATGTTCAGTTAAGTAGATGGCATATTCGTAAAATAATTGGCGCGTCAGTTCACTTTGCTCTTTTAACTTTTCATCTTGGAATACAGTTCGCCCAGGCTTAGAGTTTGCTTCAAAGAGCCACGGATTTTCCTGCGTGTCTAAACCGATATCAAAACCGATTTCTCCAATATTTCCGGTTACTTGTTCATCGAGCGCGTAACTGATTTGTAAGGCTGTATGTTTTAATTTATTTTCAATTTGAACTTGTTTTGTTGAATCTGGAAAAAGTTCTTGCAGTAATTTTGTATCACCACCGCTGTTTACATGCGTTGTTAAGCTACCTTTGCCAGCAATTTTTGCGACGATCGCACTGACCATCCATTGCCCGAAATGATTTTTATTTGTATGAATGCGGAAATCAACAGGTTGCCCATCGAAGCGAAGTAAGGGAATACCTTGTTGTACGATAAACTTTTTTAAATCATGTCCTTTTAACACATGGTTCAGAAGCGTTTCTAATGATTGGTACTTTCTTAGTTTATTTTCTTCATTTTCACGATAACGACAGTAGTAGCAATTCTCTGCCTGAGAATAAAATAGTTGATGAATATTTCTACCGAAGCTGCCGTGAATCGGTTTCATGTAAATCGATTTATACGTACCGAGAAATCGTTCTACTTGTTCGAAGTGTTGAAATGTTTCTGTGTTTGGTAATAATGGCATGAGTGCATCATCTTTCATAAGAAGTTGATGCACTTCCCATTTATTAAAAAATCCTGGATTAAACCATGGAATAGCATAGTCATGCTCTAATTTTCTTTTTGCTCTTACGATTGGTTTATAATTTTCGGCTTTACGATTTGGTAATCGGTCATAAATGACATTCGGCAAAGGGACTTTTTTCTTTATCCACTGCTGCTCTTGAAAGAAATATCCTTCAATTGTTTCGTCTTCCCAGTCAATATGTTGCACACCAAAAACAAATACAAATGGTCGCAAGGTGAATGGCGGCGTTAGTAACTCGCCAAGGGATGTTGAACGGTTTCCTAAAGGGTTAGAAGAGTCATCGTTAAAACCAGTTGTAAAAATCCCGATTAATGGTCCGAAAATAATGGTTTCATTTTGAGTGAATGCATGGATAGTAGTGGAATGAGGAAGTAAAAGCTTTTCTGCAATTTGTTGTCCGATAATGATTTCGCGAGTAAAGGAATAATGAATTTTTACATCTTCACTTGCAACATGGCGTACGCCGAAGGAAAGGGATGTAATTGGTGGTGTAATGGAAAAAATATAAGGTAAAGTAATACTATTTGGATGCTCATCTGAAATATTTAATGTATATATGTGCTCTTTCAAAATGGGTTTACCCCCTTTCATTATGGTGTGAAGCGACTAAATTTTAGTGGTCCATGATATATTTTTTCGGCTAATGAATCACTATGACGAATGTAATGTTCGTACGGGGGAATCGTGTTGACATACATAAGCCAAATGGCCCCCTTTTGATCCATAATGGTGGAAAGCTCTAGCTCGAATAACGAAGAATAAGATTGATCTAGTGTTTGAAACACTTCATTTATAATGTCTTGTAAAGCGTCTTGTAATAGTTGTACACCGGTACTAGATAGTACGTATTTAATTTTTGAAAATGAATGTAGCGAGGAATCATCCGTTGCCGAAAGTAAAAGTTGATTTGGAAATGAGCTTTTTTGTATAAATTGACCGATAACGTTCCACTCGTGTTCTTTATTTTTTTGCAAAATGGTTCGAATATGGAGTGGGTATGTTAATTGATTTGGTGGTTGTAGCATGGTATGGGTGATGTAACGTGCTGAACGTATATTAGATTTGTACCAAGATATAAATTCATCAGTCCGTTTCATTTGAGCAGAAGTATGATATGCGTCATTTATTGTATCAATATGAAACGTTTTATTTTTATAAGCGACCCGGTACAGACTATCATTACAATGTGTATTAGTAGGACGTATAATAATATCTTTTGTTTTTAATAACAGTTTGAAAACGTTTTGTATCGTTGCTATTTCAAATTTTGGTATATAAGGAGATAATTTTTTATTCGTGAGAAATACATCATGTAGTTCGCTTAAGTCAATGAGTGTGTTATTTAAAAAGGTAGTGGTAGGACGGTTGTGTAATGAGTGAATAATTGACTTTGTTTTTTTGAGGTCTGTTTCCTCGTTAAAAGAAGAACGATCGTATATATAAGAAGGAATAGGGAATGTTTGCTCTTTCCATTTCCCTGTATCTGTATCATAAATCAGACCAGAAATAAGATCTGTTTTAGGATCAATACCAAATGGCGTAAACTGGGCAACGACATTATGATAAAGCCGAGCGCGTTTAGCGATTTCGGTGTAATACGTTTGCTCATAATGAGGGTGCGAAGTTAAAATACCGAGAACCAACGAAATCACTCCTTTACTAACAAAATGTTGACATAATAGGCGAAGCTATATATTGCAAATACGTTTTTATACCATTATACTTTTGTCCGTATGATGATATGCTATAGTTTTGGAGAAGCGAAAGGTTGATTGTAATGAATATATGGTTAAGTATGTTAACGACGACAGGGCTCGGAGCAATTATTGGAGGATTCACAAATCATTTAGCGATAAAAATGTTATTTCGTCCTCATCGCCCTATTTATATTGGTAAGTTTCAAGTGCCATTTACCCCAGGATTAATTCCGAAGCGCCGTGATGAGCTTGCTGTTCAATTAGGGAAAATGGTTGTAGAGCATTTGTTAACGCCAGAAGGAATCGGAAAGAAGCTAACAAATGAAGAGTTTCAAAAAGGTTTAATCCAATGGGCACAAGTAGAAGTGGATAAAGTAATTACGAATGAACAGTCGTTAAGACAAATGTTAGAAAAATGGAACGTAGCGCATGTAGAAAAAGAGGCAACCGAGAAAATCGAACATGTGATTACAGAAAAAATAGAGGCATTTTTAGCGGAGTACTATACATATACATGGGAACAAGCTTTACCTCATTCTGTTCATGAAAAAATAGAGAATGCGATCCCAAATGTCTCGGCGTTTATTTTAGAGCGAGGGACTCAATTTTTTGAAAGTGAAGAAGGGAAAGCTCGTCTTTCAAAAATGATTGATGATTTCTTTGCTTCTAGGGGAACACTGCTTAACTTAGTCGGAATGTTTTTAGGGAATGTAAGTGTAGTGGATCGTGTGCAGCCAGAAGTCATTAAGTTTTTAGGGCAAGATGGCACAAAGCAGCTTTTAACTGATGTACTGCAAAAAGAGTGGGAGAAGTTAAAAGGAAGAGATGTAAAAGAATTAGAAACGTTTGTAGAAAAAGAAATGATTGTAAGCTCCATATTGTCAGCAGTTAAAGTGGAGGAAACAGTGAGTAAGTTTTTAAACCAATCTGTACAGCAAGTATGTGAGCCGGTTCGAGAAACAATCATGGAAAAGGTAGTCCCGAGTGCAGTAACGAAAGGCTTGAAGTGGGGGACAGAAAACGTAGCGAGTATATTAAATAATCTCCACCTTGCGGAAATTGTCCAGCAAGAAGTGTCTACATTTTCAACGGAGAGACTAGAGGATTTAGTTCTGTCCATTACAAAAAATGAACTAAAAATGATTACGTATTTAGGAGCATTATTAGGCGGAATGATCGGACTCGTGCAAGGACTGCTATTGTTGTTTCTTAGATAATAAGATGAGTACATAGAAATAAAAGTGAAATTTCTTCACATCTCTTGCATAGTTTGATATGGTAAGAAGAGGTGCGTATGTAAATGCACGTAAAAGGCAGTGCGAGAGAAAAGCGCTAGCCTTCTAAAGGAGGAAAAATAAAATGACAAAAAACATTCATGATGTAGCATATGAATTACAAAAAGCAATCGCTGAAAACGATGATTTCAAAACGTTAAAAGAGAGCTACGCAGCAGTTCAAGCTGATGCAGCTTCAAAGAACTTATTCGATGAGTTCCGTACAATGCAACTTAGCCTACAACAAAAAATGATGCAAGGTCAAGAAATTACTGAAGAAGACAACCAACAAGCACAAGAAGTTGTAGTTCGCATTCAACAAGATGCTAAAATTACAAAGTTAATGGAAACTGAGCAACGTTTAAATACAGTTATCACTGACGTTAACAAAATTATCATGAAGCCACTTGAAGAATTATATAACGCGCAACAACAAGCGTAATGGGAGAAGACGCTCCTAGTATAGGGGCGTCTTTTTTGTGATTTCTATTTGTATATATCATTATTTCTTGAAATACTCAGTCTCAATATTTTTCTCCTTCAAAAACTGTTCAATTTCTTTTTGCTTCCTACCATTAACTTTCTCAAAGCGTTTTGTAAAAGAAAAATCAGTTTTGAATAAGTTACCATCTTCAGCGAGTTTTTCTAATTCTTGCTCTAGTTCTATTGAAAGTGCCGTAGACGATGAAATATATGCATGAATTTCCTTCGAAGGCTGTTTGTAATCATCAGGAATCGTATTGTTACTAATAAAATCATGGAAATTCGCATCATTTTGTTTTGCTAAATTTACTAGTTGCTGTAATTTCTTTCGGTCAGATTCAGTGACATTCTCGTCAGACATGGCTGATGAAAGTGGAACGGTGTTTTCGTATAATTCTCCACTATAATCTAAATAAGTTTTTATATTTTGTTTCATTTCATCTTCGTTAATAGTTTCATTCTTTTTTGAGGAAGTGAATATAGTTTCCGGAATTTTAATGGTAACATCTTTAATAGATTGTACATCTTTTTCTTCCTTAGGTTGTGAATTGTTTGAACAAGCTGATAGAAATAAAACTGTAAGTAGCATGAGTGCGTATAAAATATATTTTTTCATATGAATCTCCTTTTACATTTATTGGTGTCTTTGTAAAATAGCTACATTCCATTTCAAATACTTTACTAAAAGTGCATATAGATGTTTGACCATTTGATAAGATATGACGGATATGAGTAAACCGCCGCAAAAAGCGATGAACACATTATAAACATCGGAATAACTAATTTGATGAAATCCTTTAAAAAATCCTAATCCTATTAATAAAATAGGTGAAATAATTAATAATGAAGTGGCGATGATCAGTGCTAGGAGAATCGGTAATAAAAAGAGTAGTACGAAAAAGGCGATAATGATAAAGGTAAAGTTTAAAACACTTAAGCTCATAACAGAGAATAATGCTGTTATCATATTTTTAAAGCTTCGTTTATTGTCAGCATTGCTTATTGTATATGAAACAGTAAGTTCTTTAGCAATAGTTTTAGGGTTTCCTAGTTTTTTAGAAATTTCCTCTTCAGATTTTCCATCTTGTTTACCACTGATAAAATGAGTTTCGTACTCTGAAATAATATCTTTCTTTTCTACATTAGGCATATTCCGCAGGGAAGAACTAAGTTGTTCCAAAAATTCATTTTTGTTCATAACAATCACTTTCCTTTATAAAATGATGAATGAAAGCTGAGAATCTTATCTTTTGAAAAGGGGATACGAATTATAAAATGCATTCCAATTAATGGGTATTCCATTATTTACAAATATATCATTTAGTAGTGTTCTTTGCAAGGTACTGTTATTTTTAAAATACTGTGATGATATGGAATTTTTTTAGATTTTTTCGAGGAGATATAAAAATGTTATTTTAGGATAAACAAAGGGGTGTAAGCGTATTCTCTATTGGTTGTCAAAATAATGTCATATTCATATTCTTGGAAAAATAATGCATTTGTAATATAATGATAAATAATGCTTCACCACATTAATTAACTAGGTGAAGTTAAAAATCTTTATTACACAAATTATGAAATAAAGGAATGATTAGTTTGAGTACAGGTGTAAAAGCAAACGACGTGAAGACAAAAACAAAAGGAGCAGATCTTGTTGTTGATTGTTTAATTAAACAAGGTGTTACACATGTTTTCGGTATTCCAGGAGCGAAGATTGACTCTGTATTTGATGTACTACAAGAAAGAGGACCAGAGTTAATTGTTTGTCGTCATGAACAAAATGCAGCATTTATGGCAGCTGCGATTGGTAGATTAACAGGAAAACCGGGCGTATGTCTTGTAACTTCAGGACCAGGGACATCAAATTTAGCGACAGGTCTTGTTACTGCGAATGCGGAGAGTGATCCCGTTGTTGCTTTAGCTGGTGCAGTTCCGCGTACAGATCGATTAAAACGTACGCATCAATCTATGGACAATGCTGCACTATTCGAACCAATCACAAAATATAGCGTAGAAGTAGAGCATCCTGATAATGTGCCAGAAGCATTATCAAATGCATTTCGAAGTGCGACTTCCACAAATCCAGGAGCTACTTTAGTAAGTCTTCCGCAAGACGTTATGACTGCGGAAACGACTGTAGAGTCTATCGGTGCGCTTTCTAAGCCACAGCTTGGAATCGCTCCCACACATGATATTACATACGTAGTAGAAAAAATAAAAGCAGCGAAATTGCCGGTTATTTTACTCGGTATGAGAGCAAGCACAAATGAAGTGACGAAAGCTGTTCGTGAATTAATTGCGGATACAGAACTTCCTGTCGTTGAAACATATCAAGCAGCTGGTGCGATTTCACGTGAATTAGAAGATCATTTCTTCGGCCGCGTTGGATTATTCCGTAACCAACCAGGTGATATTTTACTAGAAGAAGCGGACCTTGTTATTTCTATCGGTTATGACCCAATTGAGTATGATCCGAAATTCTGGAATAAACTTGGGGACAGAACGATTATTCATCTTGATGACCATCAAGCAGATATCGATCATGATTACCAACCAGAGCGTGAATTAATTGGTGATATTGCCTTAACAGTAAATAGCATCGCAGAAAAATTACCGAAACTTGTGTTAAGTACGAAATCAGAAGCAGTATTAGAACGATTACGCGCGAAATTATCAGAACAAGCAGAAGTTCCAAATCGTCCTTCAGAAGGTGTTACGCATCCACTTCAAGTGATTCGTACACTTCGTTCTTTAATTAGTGACGATACAACCGTTACATGTGACATCGGTTCCCATTCTATTTGGATGGCGAGATGTTTCCGTTCTTATGAACCACGTAGATTATTATTTAGTAACGGTATGCAAACGTTAGGTGTTGCACTTCCTTGGGCAATCGCAGCTACTTTAGTAGAACCAGGTAAAAAAGTAGTTTCCGTATCAGGTGACGGTGGTTTCTTATTCTCAGCGATGGAGTTAGAAACGGCGGTACGCTTAAATTCTCCAATCGTCCATCTTGTTTGGAGAGACGGCACATATGATATGGTTGCATTCCAACAAATGATGAAATACGGCAGAACATCAGCTACAGAGTTTGGCGATGTTGATCTTGTGAAATATGCGGAAAGTTTCGGGGCGTTAGGTCTTCGTGTTAACACGCCTGATGAATTAGAAGATGTATTGAAAACGGCATTAGAAGCAGACGGCCCTGTCATTATTGATATTCCAATCGATTACCGTGACAACATTAAATTAAGCGAAAAATTATTACCAAACCAATTAAACTAATGGAGGCAGATTTGAGATGACTGTTGCGCAATTAATTGATATTGATGCAAAAAAAACGAAAACGAGTAATGAAGTATATCAAACATCTACAATGCTTGCGCTATTAGATGGTATATATGATGGTGTGATTAGCTTTGAAGATTTGAAAAAACGTGGTGATTTCGGTATCGGCACATTTGATCAATTAGATGGTGAAATGATTGCATTTGATAATGAATTTTATCATTTACGTTCAGACGGTTCAGCAGAAAAAGTAGAGCCGGAAGAAACAACACCATTTGCGACTGTAACGTTTTTTGAAAAAGAAATGAGTTATACAGTAGAGCGTCCGATGAATCGTGAAGAAGTCGAAGCATTATTACATGAATTAATGCCGAGTAAAAACTTATTTTATGGTATTCGAATGGATGGTACATTCCGCGAAGTAAGAACGAGAACGGTTCCAAGACAAGAAAAACCGTATACACCGCTCGTTGAAGTGACGAAATCACAACCAATCTTTTCATTTAAACATACAGAAGGTACGCTTGCTGGATTTTGGACACCAGATTATGCGCAAGGTATTGGTGTAGCTGGATTCCACTTACATTACATTGATGATGAAAGAAGCGGAGGCGGACATGTTTTCGACTATGTTGTTGAAAACTGTACAATCCAAATTTGTCAAAAAGCTCATATGCATTTAGCACTTCCAGAAACAGCTGATTTTATGGCGGCTGAATTATCTAGAGAAAACTTAGAGGATAATATTGCGACTGCGGAAGGTGCGGAGTAAAAAGGGAGAGACTGTTCCATTTTGGAACAGTCTTCTTTTATTTGTAATGTCATTATTTGTCGATAAGTCGATATTCCTTGTCTAATCGTTGATATCGTTTATTTCTTTGAAACAAACGGATGCCCTTCATAATAAAAACGCCACGGATAATGTACAGCTTCTTCTGCATAGTCGATGTTAATTCGAGGTCCGGCTATTATTTTATATTGTGAGGATATGTGTTCTTCTTCTCGGACGAGTTCGATATGTAATGTATCACTTTGTAATGAGACGCCTCGTTCTTCTAAAGTGATTCCGAGTGCGCGGCATAGTTTGCCAGGCCCGTTCGTTAAATTTTTATACTGCGCCTTTGTAATGTCGGTTTTGTTGTAGCGCGCTAGTTTTATTTCTTCAATCCCGTCTACCGGTTCAAGGGCTCGAATGAGCACTCCTTGCGGGATACCAACTGGTGCTGTAATGACGTTAAAACAATGATACATACCGTAAATTAAATATATGTAAGCATGTCCTGGTGCGCCAAACATAACTTCCGTGCGATCCGTCCGTCTACCACCGTAACTATGTGCGGCCTTATCATCCGGACCTTTATATGCTTCTACTTCAACAATGATTCCGCTTCGTTTTATTCCGTCTACAATATGAACAAGTTTCTGCCCGAGTAATTTCTTTGCGACTTCTAACGTATCGCCTTCATAAAAGGAAGGAGGTGCCTGCATTGTACTATCTCCTTTACTGAGTGTATATGTATATAGTAAACCAAATTTTCAGTAGTAATTCTAACTCGTTCTATTTGCTACATTTATTTCATAAATTATGGATAGAGTACAACAGCGAAGAGGGGGAGTGCGACATGATTTATCGCTTACTAGCTCTTAACATAGATGGGACACTACTATACAACAACGGAAAAATCGCAAAAGGACTACGGGAAACAATTGAATTTGTGAAAAGAAAAGACGTATACGTTACATTATTTACGAGCCGTAATTTTCAGTCCGCTCATAAAGTAGCAAAGGCGTTAAAATTAGATTCTATATTAGTGACACACGGCGGTGCTTTTGTTTCAGCAACGTTAGATAAGCCGTATGTTCAAAGAAGATTATCGGAAGAGAAGACGTTTAACATTGTGCAAGTATTAGAGCACTTTGATTGTAACGTCCGCATTTCTCATGAACGGTTTTCAATCGGAAATCGTGAGAGAAATACACCAAACTTAATTGCACGTACTGTGTTATCGAGTGCAGATCCGTTATTTTATCCAGTTCAATTTGTAGATTCATTAGGTGATGCGCTTCGTGATCATCCAGTAGCGGCGCCAAAAATTGATGTTCTTTTCCAAACAAAAGGTGAAAAAGAACGAGGACTCAATACACTAAGAAAAGCGTTTCAAGATCTAGAGTATGTTGAGTGTGATTCAAAACGAATAGAAATTTTGCCGCAAAATGTATCAAAATTACGCGGATTACAATTACTTGGAGAGCATTTAAATATTTCGCTAAACGAAATGGTTGCGATTGGGGATAGCATGGAAGATTTAGAGGTTATTGAAAATGTAGGTCTTGGGGTAGCAATGGGGAATGCACCTGTAGAGTTAAAACAGGCAGCTGACTGGATTACACGTTCAAATAGTGAGAACGGCGTAGAGTATATGATTAAAGAACATTTCCGTAAGCAATTCCCGCTTCCATTTTTGAAGAATCATAAAAATACACCGAAACGATAAAGGAAAAACGTAGCTTTTGGCTACGTTTTTTTATTGGTTTTATCCTAAGTTTGAAAGCGTTTTACCCGAGGTAATTGTGTCTAAAATTCATACAATTCACTTGAATCCTTTAGAAAATTGTTGTAAAGTGGATGATGTTGCCAAAAAAAGTTACACCACATGAAATATTCTCCATATTAATTTTATTGAGCACCCATAAGCAAAAACACTTCGCATGTTAGTTTAGTTCACGTATTATTTCAAAAATGCATTGTAGTAATTTTATTAATTAGTTGTAGAGTTTCTTTGTTTTATTTAAATGGATTACTTTAAGTTAATGTGAGTAAGGTTTGGTATATATGAAATGAGCTTCATTTCGTAAATTTAGGAATTATAATAGGGGGAATGAATTTTTTGAGGAAATCATTTAATCAAAAAATAAAAAAAATAAGTAGTAGTTTTATAGTCGTATTACTAGTATGTATGAATTTTTTAATCCATTTACCAAATAAAGCAGAGGCAGCTACAACAGAATTAAAAGGTTTAGGTGATGTATCTTATTACAATGCAATCATTTTTGGAGATCATAGTGCAACGAGTGCGGATATTGAAGGTGCGATGGCCATTCAAAAAAATATGAATGCATCAAGTTATACAGTCTTAGCTGCTGCAACAGGAGCACATAACTTAGCTGGAGCAACATGGATAGAGGAAGGATATCCATCATTATTACTAGGTGGTCAATTTACGAAAGCGGGAGCAGGACAAGTAATTATTCAAGATGGAACAGTGGCGATGACAAAAGATGGTGATCCAGAAGGTGCAATGAAATCATCGTATGACCGTATCTCTTATAAAGAGCAAGCGGAGATTGATGCTAAATTTAAAGAGTTTAGAAAAGACGTTGATAGTGTAATTGAGGATGCGGGCCAATTACATACTGATAAACCAATATCGGGTATGACCTTTGGGATTGGTGAAGATGTAAATAATCCTAATATTTACGTTTCTTCAGGACAAAATGGAAAGGAAACATTTGATGTAAAAGATGTTTTTCTTCCGAATGTAGACAATAAAGATTTTATTGTTATTTATTCAGATGCGGAAACAGTTAATTTTGCTAGTGGTGCAATTTTGTATGATACAAAAAACACTGGGATGGCAACAGACTTAATTAATACATCTCAAGCATACGATCCTAATTCATCTTTTACTGAGTTAGCTAGTAAAGTAATTTGGGTGTTTCCAAATGCTAAAAACATAACAACTAAAGGATATGGTGTAGTAGGAAGTGTATTTGCGCCTAATGCAGTTGTAGATACAAAGGGTGGTTCAATTAACGGACAAGTCTTTCTTGGTGGATTACACCAAAGAGATGGTTTTGAGGTTCATAACTTTAAATTTAATTGGCCGAAATGGAATAAGCCATCGATTGAAAAAGTAACAGGGCAATTTGAAATTGCAAAAGTAGATGCAAGTGATGAAACAAAGTTATTACCAGGTGCTGAATTTGAAGTGTATAAAGATGGGAAACAAATAGATACATTACGAACAGATAAAACAGGTAAAGTAATATCTAAGAAATTAGAACCAGGTAAATACACACTAAAAGAAACGAAAGCACCAGAAGGATATAAATTACTAAAAGAAGAAATTGAAGTTAATGTGGAAGAGAACAAAGTAGTACAGGTAATAGTTAAAAATGTAAAAGAGTTGGGAAGCTTACAGGTAATCAAAAAGGATGCTGAGAGCAAAAATGTGCTAGAAGGCGCGGAATTTAGACTGAAAAACGAAAATGGTCAAATAGTTGGAGGGGCAAAAACAACAAATAAAGATGGTGTTGCTACATTCGAAAACTTAGTGCCAGGTAAGTATACGTTAGAAGAAACGAAAGCGCCAGAAGGTTACAAAGCGATAGACGTTACAGTAGAAGTAAACGTTGTAGCAAATAAAGTAACGAAACAAGAAGTATTGAATGAAAAAGTGAAAGAAGAAATTACAGGTCAATTAGAAATTGCAAAGGTAGATGCTAATGATACAGGTAAAACATTAGCTGGCGCAGTGTTTGAAATTTGGAAAGATGGAAGAAAAATAGACACATTAACAACAAATAAGAATGGTAAAGCGATTTCTAAGAAGTTAGAACCTGGAGATTACATCTTAAAAGAAGTTCATGCACCAGAAGGATATAAATTATCTGATAAGGAAATTAAATTTAAGATTTCTAATGAAAAAATAGAAGTTAAAAATCTTAAAATTACAAATGAAAAAGAACAAGACAAAGATCCAGAAAAACCAGGCGAAGAGACAGAGAAGCCGGGTGAAGAAACAGAAAA
>NZ_QNUD01000059.1:0-596 GCF_008042405.1 Bacillus sp. SH7-1 | reverse complement strand
TGGCGAAGCAAAAGAAGTAACGATTAAAAAGGCAGATTTACTAAAAGTAACAGGTGGCACAGTGTACGTAAGTGTACAAAGTGAAAATGAGCTAGAAAGTGCTCGTACAGCGGTGAAATATGAATCACAAATAACAGTGGCACCAGCGGTGGATACAGTAAAAGTAGCGAACAATAAAGCTGGAGATGTGGATACAATCACAGTGAGTGAAGTAACTGAAGGTGATATTGTAAAAGTATATGATGCATCAACAGAAGGAAAAGAATTAGGAAAAGCGACAGTAGCAAAAGAAGCGACAGAAGTGAAGATTGAAAAAGCAGATTTACTAGTAGAAACAGGCGGCACAGTATACGTAACAGTAACGAAGCCGAATAAAGATGAGAGTAAGAGAGTCACAGTGAAGTACGAAGCAGAGCCAACAACGGTGGCACCAGCAGTAGAAAAAATCACAGTGTCAAATAATAAAGTGGAAGCAGAAGATACAATTACAGTGTCAGAACTGAAAAAAGGTGACATTGTCCGTGTATATGAAGCGTCAAAAGGTGGAGAAGCGATCGTAACATCAGAAGCGGTAGCTGGCGAAGCAAAAGAAGTAA
>NZ_QNUD01000058.1:0-46187 GCF_008042405.1 Bacillus sp. SH7-1 | reverse complement strand
CAACAGGAGCAACGGGAATAACAGGAGTAACAGGAGCAACGGGGATAACAGGAGTAACAGGAACAACAGGTCCAACTGGAGTTATTGGCCCCATAACAACAACTAATTTATTATTTTACACTTTTTCAGATGGAGAAAAACTTATATATACAGATTCAGATGGGCTAGCTCAATATGGTACAACTCACATATTATCTCCTGATGAGGTTTCGTACATTAATTTGTTTATTAATGGAATACTTCAACCACAACCATTATATCAGGTTAGTACTGGTCAGCTAACTTTATTAGATAATCAACCACCATCACAAGGTTCTTCAATTATTTTGCAATTTATCATTATTAATTAAAAAAGACAGATTCTTAAATGAAAAGAATCTGTCTTTTTGCTCTACATTAAAGTAGTTAAAACTAAGTGACGATAAATTCGATTGTAATTGGAATTCCACCGTCTAATGCATCTCCGCCAGGAATTGTAATAGCACCAGTAGGTCCAGTAGTAACACTGGAGTTCACACTAGGTTGAAGAATGCCGTTTACATATAAGTTGTAATACGTAAAAGTCGGAAAAGCAGTTGCAGTAGTACCAGCATCGTTTAAACAAGCTGTAGCAGCAATTGCAAAAGCTGCACCTGTTCCTGTTCCAGCTCCTAATGTAGATGTAAATCTTCTAGATGCCATAAATGGTTGAATAATTGGCAATTAATTCTCACTCCCTAAATTGTTTTTTGGAACGAAGTATAGAATAACTTGTCCGCTATATTGTATGAAAGTTTTTGATAATAGAAACGGCTTCATGATAATAGAGAGAACACAATTTTAATAAAGATATTATTGTTACTTATCTGAAAAGGTGGTGTTATTACTTGTTGGTTATATGCTAATGTTTAGTTTTTATATTCAGATTAAAATGTGCTTTTGGACCTAAGAGATAAACGTGGAAAAATAAAATAAACTCTTAAGTTTAGGTGTTTAATCTAAGCACTCAATTATTAAAAACATATAATTAATATGTGAGTCATGAACATAATTAAATGACGTTTTCAAGTTTGATTATCATTCATGTTTCCTATTTTAAGAGAAACATATAACTCAACTACTTTTTTCAATCGCATCTTTTATAGTACTTAGAATAGGAAAACACTCAACTATAAGAAAAGTAAGGAGGAAATAAATGAAACATAATGATTGTTTTGATCATAATAACTGCAATCCGATTGTTTTTTCAGCAGATTGTTGTAAAAATCCACAGTCAGTTCCTATTACTAGGGAACAATTAAATCGATTAATTACTTTACTAAACTCATTAGTATCAGCTATTTCAGCATTTTTTGCAAATCCAAGTAATGCAAACAGATTAGTGTTACTCGATTTATTTAATCAATTTTTAATTTTCTTAAATTCCTTATTACCTTCCCCAGAAGTTAATTTTTTGAAACAATTAACTCAAAGTATTATAGTTTTATTACAATCTCCAGCACCTAATTTAGGACAATTGTCAACATTATTGCAACAATTTTATAGCGCCCTTGCACAATTCTTCTTCGCTTTAGATCTTATCCCTATATCCTGCAACTCAAATGTTGATTCTGCAACTTTACAACTTCTTTTTAATTTATTAATTCAATTAATCAATGCTACTCCAGGGGCGACAGGTCCAACAGGTCCAACAGGTCCAACGGGCCCAGCAGGAACCGGAGCAGGTCCAACGGGAGCAACAGGGGCAACAGGCCCAACAGGAGCGACAGGTCCAGCAGGTACTGGTGGCGCAACAGGTTTAACAGGAGCAACAGGCCCGACGGGAGCAACAGGTTTAACTGGTGCAACAGGCTTAACAGGCCCAACAGGAGCGACAGGTCCAACAGGAGCAACAGGCCCAACGGGAGCAACAGGTTTAACAGGAGCAACAGGAGCAACAGGAGCAACAGGAGCAACTGGTGCAGCTGGTGGCGGAGCTATTATTCCATTTGCTTCAGGTACAACACCATCTGCGTTAGTTAACGCGTTAGTAGCTAATACAGGAACTCTTCTTGGATTTGGATTTAGTCAGCCTGGTGTAGCATTAACAGGTGGAACTAGTATCACATTAGCATTAGGTGTAGGTGATTATGCATTCGTAGCACCACGTGCAGGAACTATCACGTCATTAGCAGGTTTCTTTAGTGCAACAGCTGCATTAGCTCCAATATCACCTGTTCAAGTGCAAATACAAATATTAACTGCACCAGCAGCAAGTAATACGTTTACAGTACAAGGCGCACCTCTTTTATTAACACCAGCATTTGCCGCAATAGCGATTGGTTCTACAGCATCAGGTATCATAGCTGAAGCTATTCCAGTAGCTGCTGGAGATAAAATACTGTTATATGTTTCATTAACAGCAGCAAGTCCAATAGCTGCAGTAGCTGGATTTGTAAGTGCAGGTATTAATATCGTCTAGTTTGTTACAACGCCTGTTTGAAATTTGAATTGGCGTTTGTATATAGCCCATCCTAATTTTATTAGGGTGGGCTATATTTTATAGAAAGATAGCTGATAAATCAATTGAGGAATTCCTCTTTGTTAAGTTGGGGTAAAAGGAACAGCAAAATGTATAATTTACACTTTATTGTTTATAAAATAAGTTATAAGATTTGAAAAATTTTCTATAAATAAAAAAGATGAATTCTATTAAAAATAGAATTCATCCATAGAATAAACTTGTATACAGGGAAGTAAATTATTTATCGTGAGCGTTGAAATGCTATAGTTCAAATTAGTAATAAACTATTTGTTTTTATTACAGTTACATCCTTTTTTCTTTACATAGCCTTGCTCGGCTAAATCTCTTTGCGATTGGGAATTGGAAGATTGAGAATTTGAAGACTGAGAGGATGTTGATGAACTACTATTTTTATTATGAGAGTAGTTTTTTCGATAGTTATAATTACTCATAGTACTATCACCTCCAATTAAATATATAACTATTATATGTATGTACTCTATTAATTGTTACGATAAAAAATAGGAATGGGGATATACAATAAAAAATCTCCTACGTATTTTCCGAGGAGATAAATAATTGTCCTGTCATAATATAAATTAATATCCCCAGTAAAGAGGAAAATAATACGAATCTTGGTAATATAAATTTTGTTGTGGATTAGGAGGCTGAGTTGTTGGGTTTATCGTTCCACGGTTTTTATTACAATTTACTGGGGGACCAATTACTGTAGTGGATTGAATAGGGGATACCGCTTGTTTCCATTGTTGCTCATCGAGACAGTAAGTATGGGCCATTATATTAGCGGGAGTTAATCTTAAAATATCAGAACCAAAAATAACTTCTGGTGTTGGGGCATCGAAAATTGCTAATAAATGAGTATTATCTGCTGTAGCAATTTCATAATGCCACCACGCTTGTGGAATGTTGGCAACTTGCCCTGGTTTTATCGGTAAGTTTAATAGTTGATTCGTAAAAGGATTAAGTAAAGAAACAACCGCAGCTCCTGAAATACAGTAAACCAATTCAGCTGCATTTTGATGAATATGCGGTTCTACAACATTACCTGAACTTAAATAAATATCTAATAAAGAAGTGTTTTTTAACGTATTTAATTGTTGCATGCCAAGTACATTTATATAATTGTGGGCATCTTTCTGAAAAAAATTACTTTTATTTAAATCATAAGTGAAATTAGTTGAGGGGGAGGTGTAGTCGATATTGGAAGTCAATTGTATTACCTGCCTTTCTATTAGTAAG
Organism: Bacillus sp. SH7-1; assembly: GCF_008042405.1. Lineage (NCBI taxonomy): Bacteria > Bacillati > Bacillota > Bacilli > Caryophanales > Bacillaceae > Bacillus > Bacillus sp. SH7-1. The sequence goes on along the minus strand of NZ_QNUD01000058.1, from coordinate 42,445 downwards.
TAAGGTTACAAAATTAGGATATGTGTCTAGTGTTTGTTATGTGCAGTTGTTGGTATCATAATAAATTTACCTATTTCATAAAGAGTATGGGGCGTATTTCGTATCTTAAATAACAGACCAATACTTTTTATAAGAAGCATTGGTCTGTTATTTAAGATAGTTTTTGCTGAATAATTAATTATGATTTAAAGACATTTTATTTGGTCTGTTATTTAAGATAGTTTTTGCTGAATAATTAATTGTGCTTTAGCGGTATTGGCGTAATTTAGCCACTCTAATGCCAAGTTCTGTTTTAAGTCAAAATAGATTTCTATGACGTCAAAATGAGATACCTTTGTTTTAAGGGGAACAAGTATACCATTTATTTTTGCTTTTTTCATGTTATGTGCAATTTTTGGAAATGCAGAGAAAGTAAAATCAATAATTGTAGCACCATCTGGTAAATAAATAGGTTGTAAATCTGAAGTATAAGCCGTTATGGTATTTTCAAATAGTTCATACGATACTAGATTGTGGAACGCAATTGGATCTGTAGTTAATAAATTGTTATTCACAATTATATCATTCATTATTTTAAAAGATATTGCTTGAACATTTGCAGTTCTATTATTCAATAAAGAAAAAATGCCGTTATCTTTTAATGTTTTTGCTAATTGTGTTTGAATGATAATTGTTTGTTCAGTATTATTCATATTGACTTTAGTTTTTAAATTGTTATTAAAATAGCTATTTTCAAGTGCTATATTGTCTTCGAAATAGTTTATAGTTGGATTGTATAATTGATGTATCATTCCAAGAATTTTATAGCAATCTAGTACACTTGTAGTTGTAATACAAATTTGTGAAACCTCTGATACGTTTTGTATTTCTTGTAATTGTGAGTAAGCAGTATAAATCGGAGGGAACTCATAGCTTATTTCAAATGAAAGGTTAGTATCACAAAAAGAATGAATTCCTTTGCTTAAATCGGTTATATTTTTTTGAAGGTGTGGAACATATCCCGTTAAGAATTTAAGTACCTTGCTATATCTTTCTTTATGTAGATATTGAAAAGCAAGATTTTCTAATTCATATTGGATTGTATATAGTCCTAGTCGCTTTGCAAGTGGCGCAAAAAGTGTTAATGTTTCATTCGCATATGCTACTTGTTTTGCGGGTTTTTTAACACTCAATGTTTTTATATTGTGAAGGCGATCTATAACTTTAATAATGCCAACACGTATATCTTGTTGAGAGGCTAGTAGCAGCTTTTTAAAATTAATTGCTTCGTATAATGTTTTCTTTTGATCTTGTTGTTTTTTTCCTTTTGTTAATCCATTTACAATATATTGAATAGTTGCACCAAAATACGATTCAATTTCTTCTAAAGAATGTTCTGTATCTTCTACAACATCGTGTAATAACGCAGCAATCAAAGTTGTAATGTCAGCTTTATAATTTAGCAGTATTTCTGCAATTGCGAAAGGATGAATAATATATGGTTCTCCAGTTTGACGGTATTGTCCATCATGCGCTTGCTCTGCAAAATGTATAGCTTTTTTCAAGAGTTTTAATTCATTAGATTGTAGATAATTTGCCTTTTGTAATAATACCTCGCTCATATAAATCCGTCCCTTAAAATTATTTTTAATAGTAATTCTATATAATAGAATTAATCCCCTTTGAAATTATTTTAATTATGTAAAAAATAAAGGTATTGAGATTAAACTATATTCGTATATCCATTCATACTTTAGATTGATGGAAAAAAGTAATGGACGTGTTAATTTAATATTACATCAATCATTAATAAGGAGTGAAGATTCATGTCATTTAGTGAAATGATTAGAAATGAAGTGCTTGGCTGGGCAGGTGTCTCTGAAAAACCGCATCGATTTGGTGGCATTGAAATAAATTATGGTAAGAAAGAACTTGGTCATCTGCATGGAGATAAGTTAGTTGATTTACCATTTCCAAAGTTAAAGCGGGATGAATTAGTAAACCAAGGATTGGTCAAACCACATCACGTATTACCCGAATCAGGGTGGATAAGTTATTATATAAAGAGTGAAGAGGATATACCATTTGCAATTGAGTTATTTCGTATGCAATATGACAGAATAAAAAAATAATGAAATAGAATAGATGAGTAAAAATATATTTTCATGTCACATCCCTCCTTAATCGTTCGTCTTGTATGTAGAACGATAAGGAGGGATTTTATTATGAAGAAATTTGATGTAGCAATTGTTGGTGGTGGCCTTGCTGGATTAACAGCATCTATATATTTGGCGAAAGCTGGGAGGAAAGTGATTGTGTTAGAAAAGTCCAGTCGCTTTGGTGGTCGAGGGATGACTATAAATAAAAAGGGGATCTGCATGAATCTTGGTGCACACGCCTTATATAGAGGAGGAGCAGCATTTTTAACTTTTAATGAGCTCGGTATGAATCTTCCAGGTGGAATGCCATCTACAAAAGCACATGGAATATGGAAAGGGGATCTATTCACCATCCCAACAGATTTCCGCTCAATTTTATCAACACCACTACTTTCGTGGTCTGCAAAAGTACAATTCTCACGTCTTATGATTCGTTTAGGGGGTTTAGATGTAAGAGAAGTTCAAAAAGTGAGCCTAACTACATGGGCAGAAAATGAAATAAAAGATCCGATGGTTCGCAATATATTTTATGCGCTATGCCGAACAACAACATATACGTTTGTTCCTACAATACAATTAGCATCATCTGTACTAAAGCAAATACAGCTTTCGATAAAAGAAGGGGTATTTTATGTAGATGGTGGCTGGGAGACGATAATAACAAAATTAAGAGACATAGCAAATCATGCCGGGGTGCAATTTTTGGCAAAAAAGCATGTTTTGGAAATAGAGCATTACGAAGATAAACAAAGAATATATTGTTTTGATGATGAGGTGTTTGAAGTAGGGACAGTCATTGTGACGACTCCACCGAAAGAAGCTTGTAACATAATAAAAGGTGCAGAAGGAACAAGTTTGCATAGATGGAGTGAACAATCGGTACCGGTTACCGTTGCTGCATTAGATATTGGTTTGAGACGATTACCAAATCCTACACATCAATTTGCATTAGGGTTAGATCAGCCTATATTTTTCACGAATCAATCAAGAGCAGCTAAATTAAGTGATGATGGATCAGTTGCAGTGAGTTTAATTAAGTACCATAATCCTATGCTAGAGATGAATCATATTCATGATGATAAAGAACAGTTAGAAAGCACGATGGAGTTGTTACATCCAAATTGGAAAAGAGAAGTTGTTGCACAGCAGTATTTACCGAAAATAACAGTAGTATATGATTTTCCTCATATTAACCGAGTTGAAACCCCAGGTCCTAATATCCCTGAAATGCCAGGTGTTTACGTTGCAGGTGATTGGGCTGGGCATGATGAAATATTAGCTGATGCTGCGGTAGCGAGCGGGAAACGTGCAGCGTTACACATTTTAAAGCAATTAGAAAGCGAGGGTGTTCATCATGGAAACGGAGCAATTATATGAAGCGTATCAACCATTATTATTTTCGTTATCATATAGAATTCTTGGAAGTGTTATGGATGCTGAGGATATCGTTCAGGATATATTTATCTCGTTAAATAATATAGAGGATCTTCAGTCTATAGAAAATATGAAAGCATATTTGTGTAAGATGGCGACAAATCGTTCAATTGATAAATTACGTTCGGCAGCGCATAAACGTAATGTGTACGTGGGGATGTGGTTACCAGAGCCACTTGTAGAAGAGAGTGATGAGCCATCAGAGTCATTTGTAATGAAAGAATCTCTTTCCACAGCATATTTATTACTTTTACAACAACTGTCTGAGGTAGAAAGAATTGTTTTCATATTGAGAGAGGTTTTCAGTTATGGATATGAAGAAATAGCTTCGATTGTTGATAAGAGTAGTGTGAACTGTAGGAAGATCTTTGAACGTGCACGAAAAAGTATATTGGAGAAGCCGAAGCAATCAACATTAAGTACGAAGAAGATGGCTGATTATGTTGAAAAGTTTGTATCATCATTACAGTGCGGGGATGCGCAAGGCATGTTAGAAGTATTAAAAACAGATGCGATATTGAAAGCAGATGGTGGTGGGAAAGTTACGACTGCGATTCATCCGATTTATTCTGCGGATCGAATTATACGTTTGTTCTTTGGGATTGCACAACGATTGACAGAAGAGTACACTGTTGATTTCAAAATAGTAAATGGTATGCCAGGAGTTATAGTTACAATAAATAATAAAATAACTTATGTTCTTTCTTTTGCATTTGAGGATGAGAAGATTTCAAACATTTATATGGTGGTTAATCCTGAGAAACTTATGCATTTAAATGTAAAAATATAAAAAACGCATTTCTTCAGAAATGCGTTTTTTATTATTTTTCTAACATTTCAAGAGGTACATCTTTTTCGCCAGCTACCTCAAATTTAATTTCCCCGTCTTCTTCATAAATACGTGTAATAATCGGTATAGTAATCATTAATTTTTTATGCTGCTTTCGTTTTCGAGCAGCATCTAAGCTAATCACGTTCATTTGTAAGCATCCTTTCTTCTAGAAATATATAAACAAAGAAAATGCGTCCGAAAAGGGCGCTTAATTGAATTTGAAATACCGATTCATTTAAATGGGGTTTATATAATTTAATAACTGCAATTTTAATATGAAATAATATGAATGGAATAATTGCACGTAGAAATTAACTTTACCAAAAAACGAAACAATATGCTATAAAAAATTATAAATCTTTGTCATATAACAGGAAAAAGGATTTCGTTTCGCATATAATAAAAAGTAGACGGGCAGCAAGAGCTTTTTCATCATATTGCTTGGAAAGGCGATGAAAAAATGGATACGTTAGATTCATTATTATTTCAACTTGAACAATATGGAGAAGAGCATGATCGAAATAAAAAAACACGGGAAGAAAAATTGCGGAATATTACTCGTGAGATGGGACGATTTTTATCAATTTTAGTAAAAGGGTGTAGCGCAAAAAACATTTTAGAAATCGGAACTTCTAATGGCTATTCTACATTGTGGTTAGCTAATGCGGTAGAAGAAACAAATGGAAATGTAACAACTGTAGAGCTTTCTTCAGAACGAGTTGGAGAGGCACTTGTCAATTTTGAAAAGGCAAACCTTTTACAAAGGATTGATGTTCATAATCAAGAAGCAGGGGCATTTTTAGATGCGCAATTAGATCATTCATTTGATTTTATTTTCCTAGATTCAGAGCGTACGCAATACATGTGGTGGCTTGAGCATATAAAACGCATTTTACAACCAAAGGGTTTTCTTGTTGTTGATAACGCAACCTCTCATACAAGTGAATTAGCAGAGTTTAGAAAAATGATAGAAGAAGATGAAATGTTTGAAACGGTTTTATTGGCATTTCAAAATGGAGCATTTGTAGCGCGTAAGAAGAAATAGGATATAGCGTAATATAATTATCACATTGAAAAAGGGTGTATGTCAAAACATTGAGTACAGTAGGATAGGAAGAACTTAATTTATATACGTAACATACGAAGAATCCGCCTTCAGCATGTTGTTCTCTAGGTCTTAAGTCTGAGGAAAATAATGTTGAGAACAGGTATACTTATAGTAAGAAACAGGGAATGACTGCATAAGCAGGTATTTCTTGAAAATTGATTTCATATAGGCTGTTTGCACATGAAATACAATATATTAGATGAAATATAGTGCACATAAATTCGCACATATAAATAAAGGAGCGATTTTGTTGACTGAACTCGAGAAAAAAGAACCTGTATCGATTGTGAAAGATAATAATGTAGAAGTAGTGGTTGATACAGTAATAAAAGATGCAGAACTAGAGGAACTGAATAAAGAAGCTGATCTTTATGTACAAAAGTTAAATAGCGAGCAAAATACGGATTTATCGAAAGTATTGTCTCAGCTAGGAGATTTAGGGGATAAAGAGCAACAAGCAGCAGGACAAACGTTATCAGCTCTAAAACGCCCTGTAACAGCGATGATGAATGGGAAAAATGAAGAAATTCCAAATACATTGTTAGAATTACGAAAAGTAGTGTCGGAGCTTGATCCGAATTCATTAAAAGCAAGTGGTATGAAGAAAATTATGTTTAAAGTATTCAAGAAAAATCCACTTGAAACATACGTGCATAAATATCAATCTATAGATAAGCAAATTGAGGAGATTATTAGATCCCTTCTAATTGGCCGTGATAACTTACAAGAAGATACTGTTGGCCTAGAGATGCTTAAGGAGCAATCGCACGATAAAATTCACGCTCTTGATAAACAAGTATACTTAGGGAAAAAACTTGCTGGTATGCTCGAAGCCGAGAAACAAAATCCAGAACGTCAAAGAGACATTCCATTAATTAATGATGCATTAGAAAAGATACTCGTACGTACCCGTAATATGCAGCAAGCGAAAAGCGTGTTATTACAATCTATCGCATCTGTAGACATCATTAAGAAAAATAATGAAAAATTAACAGAAGCAATTCGTAATGCAATTACGATGACGCAAAACGTTGTAACAGTTTCAGCTGCTATCCAACTAGCATTAACGAATCAACGTAAAACAATTGATGCTGTCAATGCGACAAATGAAGCAATTGAATCAATGGTATTAAGTAACTCACAAGCATTAAAACAAAATACAGAAGAAACAACAAAACTTCTTGAAAATCCTGCTATTAGCATGGATAAATTACGTGAATCATTCCAAAATGTGTTCGCTGCGATTGAGGCATCTGAAAAATCGTCAGAACGTATTATTGAGTCAAGTAAGAAGTTCGTTATTGAACTAGACACATTTAATGATGAGATGAAGCAGAAACTTATTCAGCGTCCAAGGAAATAGCAGATTATTAGAGGAGGTGAAAAAATGAGTTTCATTCAAACAGTACTATTACTACTCGGTACTTTGCTTTTAATAGCATTTACTGTCGTTGTTTTAGTCGTATATTTCGGGCGGAAACTGTATTTTTCATGGACGAAGCCATATAAAAGAGCACACGAATCTTTAGAAAAGTTATCGAATAAATCATTACCATTTCTACAAGAATTTACACAGCACCCACTCTTTTATCGCTGGATTCGTACGGAAGGAAAAAAAGAGCAACATATATTAAACACTCTTTTCTGTGCATCGGGCCAACGTACGAGAGAACAAGTATTCTCAATGTTACCGAAAGAAAAACAGAAAAAAGTACATGTAATGGCAAAAACAACGAAAAAACTTACAAACGAAGATATTGATGTAGCGGCTATGAAAGTAAAAGATTTTTTAAGACAAGAAACGCAGCAAACAGTAAAGCCGACAGACTTATCGTTTTATAAATTGTATTTTTATGATCGATATCCAGATGCATTAAACACAATTCAAGCTTATAAACGCTCAATAAATCCTTCATTACAAAGAACGGTTGATGATATTACAATTTCAGTATTGAATGCACTGCCGTACTATCAAGAGCAGCGTATGTTTGAACAACAACATAAACTTGAAACGTTCTTAATGAAAGATTTAACAGCGATATTATCTTTAGTGGTACAATTACCGCCATCACAACGACCAGAAAAAGAAGAAGAATTAAAAATCTACTTGCAAAATTTCCAAAAAGAAATGGAAGTAGTCGAGCGGGATATTCGTGACTCGATTGATCACGATTTGAATGTGAAGATGAGAGCAGCGACTGAGAAGTTTAAGAATAAATAAAAAGGCGCCTTAAAAGCTATAATACTTAGCTTTTAAGGCGTTTTTTATTAACTATTATTTTGCTTTAACGGTAGTATGACTAGAAGCAATACTTTCATTATGCAATCGATCAACTGCAGTTACTACATACGTATACGTTTCTCCAGAAATAGCTGTTTTATCTACATAAATTTCTCCAAGTTTTGTTTTTCTTACAGTAGTAAGCAAATTTTTTGGGTTTTGTATATCTACTTCATTTTTTCCATTCATGCGGTAAATAGCGTAATAAGCAGAATCATTCTCTCTATTATCAATGATACCTACAGCGATACCTTCATCTCTTGGGATAGCACCTTTTAAAGTCGGTTGTTTTGGTGGATTGTGATCAAGCCAAGGCATAGGCGGGATTAATGCAGGATGTTTATATAAGTCGTTTGTGAGTCTATCTTTCACTCCGAGTGGATTGTTATTAATATCTTTTAAGCTAAAATGCATACTACCTTTTATTTCAGGGAATAACCGGTTTAATGCAATCTGCCTTGGATATTCTTCCGGATCAAACCAGGCGGGGACAGAGTTATTATTAATTTTATAGGCTGCCTGACCGATGTATAGGTGAATCGGTTTATTATTTGTTTCTTTTACCCACCAATCTACTAATATGTCATATGCAGCGGGAGTGAAACCTATATTCCAATATATTTGCGGTGTAATGTAGTCAATGTAACCTTTTTGTATCCACTCACGTGTATCAGCATAAAGATCATCAAAGTTTCTTTGGCCGGCAGTTGTGTTTGAGCCAGTAGGATCATCAGCTATATTTCGCCATACGCCAAATGGGCTAATGCCAAACTTTACGTATGATTTTTCTTGTTTGATAGTAGCATGTAAATCTTTTACAAGCTCATTTACGTTGTCACGTCGCCAATCTTCTATATTTGTAAATTTACCGTTATTATATGTTTCGTACGTTTTTTGATCGGGGAATTGTTCGCCCGCTACTTTATATGGATAAAAATAATCGTCCATATGCAACGCATCAATATCGTAATTTTGTACGATTTCTAAAGCACCTTCAGTTATAAACTTTTTCACTTCTGGAATGCCAGGGTTGTAATATAATTTTCCGCCATAAGGTACAACCCAATCCGTGTGCTGTCTTGCAGGGTGATTATTTGATAATCGATTTATATCAGTGTGATTCATCGTTATTCGGTATGGATTAATCCATGCGTGGAATTCTATATTTCTTTTATGTGCTTCTTCAATCATAAATGCTAGTGGGTCGTATCCGGGATCTTTTCCTTGTATGCCCGTAATGTATTCAGACCAAGGACCGTAATTTGAAGGGTAAAAAGCATCAGCGGTTGGTTTTATTTGTACAACGACTGCATTCATACCGGTGTTTTTTACATTGTCTAATAATTTAATAAATTCTTGTTTCTGATTTTCGATGGGTAAGCCAGTCTTTGAGGGCCAATCAATATTAAGAACAGATGCGATCCATACAGCACGTAATTCGTGTTTTTTGTACGTAGTATTTACTTCAGCATAAGTAGAGTGAGGGGAAATGAAAGAGAAAGGGATGAACAAGATGACGATACAACATATCATAAATAAACGTTTAACGATCATTTATACGCCTCCCTATCATATGATTATCTAAGATAATATACGAGGTGAGGTTGGCCTTGCAATAGAGAAAATTGCATATTGAAACATTAATTTAATAGGAAAAATATTTTTAATGAAATTTACTTTCAATATAACTAAATTCATTTACTACTTCATATGCTTGTTAGTAAAGTGAAACTTCCTTTCATTTGAAGGGTAGTAAATTATAAGTATAGGAGGATTCATAAATGAAGGTTTTGTTCGTTTGTTCTGGAGGAATGTCCAGCGCAATTGTTGTAAACGCTTTAAAAAAAGAGGCGGAGAAAAAGGGTATGAACATGGAAGTGCATGCGATTGGAACAAGTGAGGTGGAAGAAGAAGTAAAGAATGGTTGGGATGTTGTAATGGTTGCACCACAAGTAAGACATCGATTTGACTCTGTAAAAAAATTTGCAGAAGAGGAATCTATTCCATGCGGTATTATACCACCGCAAGCATATACGCCGCTTGGTGGACCAACTTTATTAAAAACTGTAAATGATTTAATTAGTTAGGGGGAAGTGTTATGAATAAGTTTGTCACGTTTCTTGATAAAAACTTATCTGGACCGATGGCAAGACTTTCTGAACAGAGACATTTACAAGCAATCCGTGATGGAGTTATTTCAGCATTACCATTTATTATTGTAGGAAGTTTCTTTTTAATCGTAGCATTTCCACCATTACCGAAAGATAGTTTCATATCAGTTTGGGCATTAAAGAATCAAACAAGTATATTAATACCATATCGGTTAACGATGTTTATTATGTCTTTATATATAGCATTTGGAATAGGATATAATCTAGCGAAGAGTTATAAGTTAGATGCTTTGTCGGGAGCGCAGCTTGCAGTATGTTCACTGCTATTAACATTAACGCCTGAATTAATTGATAAAAAAGGATTTATGCTTCCGATGACAAATCTCGGAGGTCATGGATTATTCGTGACGATGATTGTTTCTATTTTATCCGTAGAGATATTAAGGTTTTGTAAGAAGAAAAATGTAATGATTAAAATGCCAGAACAAGTACCGCCATCTGTGTCGCGTTCATTTGAAGCACTTATACCTGCTGCATTCGTTATTATTATAATGAGTCTAGTAACTGTCGTTTTTAGCATTGATTTACACCATGTTGTTGATAAATTAGCAGCGCCATTAGTAAAAGCTGGGGATAGTTACTTCGGTGTAATGATTCCAGTGTTTTTAATTACGTTTTTTTGGTCATTCGGAATCCATGGTGTGTCGGTTGTTGGAACTGTTGCTCGGCCATTATGGGAAGTATACCTAGGGAAAAATGGTGAAGCAGTTGCTAGTGGAGCAGATCAGTTGCCATTTATTTCACCAGAGCCGTTATATCAATGGTTTATATGGATTGGCGGTTCTGGTGCGACATTAGGGCTTGTATTAGCTATGATTGTATTCGGTCGATCAAAATATTCGAAAGCATTATCAAGAACTTGTATTGTTCCGGGTATTTTTAATATAAATGAGCCAGTCATATTCGGATTACCGATTGTACTAAATCCAATTTTAATTATCCCATTCATCATTACACCACTTGTAACGGCAACTGTTGCATATTCAGCAACTGCGATGGGATTTGTAACACCAACACATATTATGCCACCGTGGACATTACCAGCTCCAATTGGTGCGTATTTAGCTACAGGCGGAGATTGGCGTGCAATAGTATTAGTTTTTATAAATATAGCAATATCGTTCCTTATATATTTACCATTCTTTAAAATGTACGACAAAAATATGCTTGAAATTGAGAAGAATGGTGAAGGCGAATCTGTTAATCCATAATCGTTATGCTTTAATTTATGAGTGATAGGTATTTTGCCTATCACTTCTTTCACATGAAGTCCAGAGAGGATGAAATGGAATGAATATAAAATTTAGTTATAAAGGTGTATTTTTATTATTATTTGGAGTGATATGTGCGAATTTACTTTTTGTGCCTTTATTAAGAATGCTACATCTATCACAAATGCATAGTATATGGCTCGTTACAAGCATTGCGGCAAGCATTTTGCTTACAGTAGTTGTTTCTTTCATTGATGGATCGTTTGCATCGAAAGCTCAGTTGTTTTTTAGATTTATATTCTTTTCGATCGGTTGTACGTTTGTAACTTACATGATTGTTTTTTAATAAATAGGAGGTCACGCATGTTATGTATATTGCAGGGGTAATGTCCGGTACGTCATTAGATGGAATAGATGTAGCGCTCGTTCGTATAGAAGGGAGTGGTGTAGATTCTAAGGTTAAACTCATCCATTTTACTACAGTTCCATTTCGTAATGATATAAAAAGTGAAATACAACAAGCATTATCAATAGAAAATTCAAATGTCCAACTCATATGTAGTTTAAATTTTAAGTTAGGTTTATGTTTCGCCAACGCTGTAAAAGAAGTTTGTAAAGAGGCCAATTTTTCTTTGGAACAATTAGATTTGATAGGTTCTCACGGACAAACGATTTACCATCAGCCAAAGCAAGATGGCAATATGATACCTTCCACATTGCAAATTGGGGAACCAGCAGTAATAGCATACGAAACGAATACGACGGTTATCTCGAATTTTCGAACGATGGACATGGCAGCAGGGGGACAAGGTGCACCACTTGTGCCATATTCAGAGGTCATTTTGTATCGTCATCAAACTAAAAATAGAATGCTACAAAATATTGGCGGGATTGGTAATGTTACAGTAATACCAAGTCACCTAAGTGATAAGAGCGTTATAGCTTTTGATACTGGTCCAGGGAATATGATAATTGATGAAGTATGTAAAAGATTATTTCAGTTGTTATATGATCAAAATGGTAGGATTGCAAAACGGGGAGTAGTTGTAGATGAAATTTTAACTTATTGTATGAACCATCCGTTTTTGAAAATGAATCCACCAAAATCAACAGGGAGAGAACAGTTTGGAGAAGAATTTGTAAGTGAATTATTGAAGCGATATGAAAAGCATAGTAAAGAAAATATATTGACGACTGTCACGATGTTTACAGCAAGTTCAATTGTTCATCATTATAAGGAGTTTATTCTGCCGTATTATGAAATCGATGAGGTGATATTAGGTGGTGGCGGCAGTTATAATAACACACTTGTTGAAATGTTGCGAAATGGATTGAAGGAAGAAAAGTGCGCAATTTTTATTCAAGAAGATTTAGGGTATTCTTCTGCAGCGAAAGAAGCAATTGCCTTTGCAATTTTAGCAAACGAAACGTATCATCGTAATCCGAGTAATGTGCCAAGCGCAACAGGTGCAAAGCAATTTGTAGTTTTAGGGAATATAACATTCCCGCCAATATGAAGAAAATGAGGCGAATATATATGAAGTATATGATTGGAGTAGATGGCGGGGGAACGAAGACAGAAGCAATTGCCTTTGATCAAGACGGAAAGGAAATTATAAGGGGTAAGGGCGGTTTTGGAAATATATTAATAGATTTTGAAGAAGCTCTTGTGCATATTATGGAAGCAATCGATCATTGCCAGAAAGCTTTAATAAATAACAATTGCGTTTGTATTTGTTTAGGATTAGCAGGTATAAGTGGAGCAAATACAAATGAATTAATATTACGTCTACAAAAGAAGTACGGAACACAAATTGAAGTTTTTAATGACGCAATGATTGCACATGCAGCTGCTTTACAAGGAAAGGATGGAATTTTAACAATTGGCGGCACAGGTGCGATTTGTCTAGGGAAAAAAGGAGAAGTGCACGAGTATAGCGGTGGATGGGGACATATTTTAGGAGATGAAGGAAGTGGATATTGGATTGCATTACAAAGTTTAAAGAGAATGGCAAATCAATTTGATCAAGGCGTTGCACTTTGTCCATTAAGCTTAAGGATTCAAGATGAGTTTCAACTTTTGACGTCGTCTCATATAAAAAGACTAGTTTATAGTTCTTCAAAAGATAAAGTTGCAGCAATTGCACCATTAGTTATTCAGGAAGCGAGAAATGGGAATGATGATGCACATGAAATTATGATGCAAGCTGGTAAGGAATTAGCGAGAATTACAGTAAATCTTTATAATAAGATGCAATTTGAGTTTGCAACTCCCATTGCAGTAAGTGGAAGCATATTGCGTTTAGTTCCTGAAATATATACTGAATTTAAGAAATGCTGCGTAAAGAGTATAGGAGAAGTTACCTTTGTATCACAATCAGAACCAGCAACGAAAGGAACCTATTATTTAATGAAGAATATATATTTTAAAAAATAGAAGCATGAGAATTTTTGTATGATTTGTAAATATATGATGTTAAAATGTATAAAGGGATGTAGATAAAAAAGTACAATATACATAGTCCTTGAATATTGTATAAGTACTCCTACGTAGAAAGTGAATGATTACATGATTAATAGTATGCAATTTTTGTATTTGGTGGCTTCTTATTTATTTGGAAACATATTGACCGCTTATATAGTCACGAAATGGAAACATAACGTTGATATTCGGGATGAAGGAAGTGGTAATCCTGGCGCAAGAAACATGGGGCGCGTATATGGAAAAGGGTATTTCGTTGCTACATTTTTAGGTGATGCAATTAAAGGGGCAATTGTAGTTTCTATTGCAAAATACCTTTTTGAAGATTCTACATTTATAATGTTAGCTTTACTGGCTGTTTTACTTGGACATATTTATCCAATTTTATTTAAAGGCAAGGGCGGTAAAGGCATTTCGACATTTATTGGAGGGCTAATCGCATTTGATTACTTGATAGCGCTTACTCTTGTTGTTGTTTTTATTATTTTTTATTTAATCTTTAAAGGATTTACGAAGCCAGGTTTAATTACAATCGCTTGTTTGCCAGTTTGCATGATTTTGTATTCGTACTCTATTGTTACGACTATTTTAAGTGCTCTCATAATTGTATTTATTTTATATGTAAACCGAGAATGAAATGAACTTTTAATAAGTGGAGTAAATCTCCACTTATCATTTTATTAAATATAAAAAGGAGATAAAACATGGGGTTAATTTATAAAGTTGCTGATAAAGCTTGGGAATTTGAAAGTATACATAAATTGAATTATAAAACATTTGTAGAAGAAATTCCGCAACATGAAGAAACGAAAGAGCGTGTTCGTATAGATCGTTTTCACGAAGAAAATACATATTTAATTTGTTTAGATGACGATAAGTTAGTAGGTATGGTTGCGTTGCGAGGAAAACGACCATTCTCGTTAGATTATAAAATTTCAAATCTAGATTTTTATTTGCAAGAACATGGAGAAAATGTATATGAAATTCGTTTACTTTCAGTAGAACGTGAATATCGAAATGGGAGAGCGCTGTTGGGATTAATTCGTTTTCTACATCGTTATCTGCTTCTAAATGGATATGAATTGGCACTCATTTCTGCGACAACACGTGAACTACCTTTATATGAGCAAATGGGATTCAAACCTTTCCATACGTTAGTTGGTACAGAAGAAGCTGCTTTTCAGCCCATGTATGTAACACCTGCTATGTTTGAAGAATCAAGTGTTGGGGGGATTATGACGAAAGAATATACGTTTTTACCTGGCCCAGTAGACATTGAAGCGAATGTCCAAAAGGCATTTTCTACGAAGCCTGTTTCGCATCGCTCTAAGTCATTTCAAGTGACGATGGGCAATGTAAAGAAACGATTACTGCAGATGACAAAAGCAAAGCATGTACAAATAATGTTAGGAACAGGGACGTTAGCGAATGATGCAATTGCTTTACAATTACGTTCTTTAAAAGGAAAAGGACTAGTATTAACAAATGGGGAATTTGGTAATAGATTAGTTGGACATGCAACACGTGCACAATTACATTTTGATACGTATAAAAAAGAAATAGGAGAACCGTTTATTTATACAGAATTAGAAAAGATAATGGGAACTGGAAATTATGAATGGCTTTGGTTTGTTCACCATGAAACATCAACTGGAATGTTAAATGATTTAGACGAGCTGAACACCATTTGTAACAAGCACGAAATGAAACTTTGTGTAGATTGTATCAGTTCGATTGGAGCAATACCGATAGATTTAAAGGATGTATATTTTGCAAGCGGTGTTAGTGGAAAGGCAATTAAATCGTTTACTGGAGTATCTTTCGTTTTTCATAATCATAATGTGAAAGTAAACGAGACATTACCGGCCTATATGGACATTGGTATGTACGAAGAAAATGAAAGTATTCCATATTCTCATTCATGGAATTTAATTTATGCTTTGCAAGAAGCATTAAAGAGATTTGAAGTTGAAACAGCATTTGTAAAAATAAAAGAGACATATGATTATATGGAAGAAGCTATTACAAGTATAGGACTAAACCTTGTTTCACTTAAAGAACATGCCGCACCAATTATACTTACGATTCAATTAGATGAGGATCAGTCTTCTAAAACAGTAGGTGATGCGTTAGCATTACAAGGATATATTATCCATTATGAATCAGCATATTTACAAAAGAATAACTGGATTCAAATTGCATGTTTAAATGATTATAAAGAACGTGATATGAAGAGGATGTTAAATTGTTTGCAAATGTATATATTACAGAGTGGGGTACATATATAAAGACTTTTTCTTAACATAGATGCTTTCGTATAAAGGAGCTGCGACTTACGAAAACTTAGGAATAGAACATTGGAAGAGGTGCTAGTATGATAACTAAAAAATTACCATTACATATAGACGATATTAAAAAAGCTCAAAAAATTCTGGATAGAAATGCTCGTAAAACTCCATTAGTAAAATCATTTTATTTGACTAGTAAAACGGGTGGAGAAATTCACTTGAAATTAGAAAATATGCAATTAACAGGTTCGTTTAAATTCCGTGGTGCGTTTAATAAAATGTCACAGCTGACAGATCAAGAAAAAGAGAGAGGAGTAATTGCTTGTTCTGCTGGTAATCATGCGCAAGGAATTGCTTTATCTGCTCATTTACTCGGTATTAAGAGTAAAATTGTTATGCCGATTTCTGCACCTCAGGCGAAAGTTGATGCAACTAAAGGATATGGATCTGAAGTGGTTTCACATGGTGAAACCTTTGATGATGCGAAGGCAAAGTGTGAGGAGATTATTAGGGAAACAGGTGAAACATACTTACATCCATATGATGATGTGGAGGTAATGGCTGGTCAAGGTACAATAGGATTAGATATTCTTGACGATATGTGGGATGTTGATACTATTATTGTACCAATTGGTGGAGGCGGAATTATTTCTGGTATTGCTGTTGCATTAAAATCTTTTAATCCATCCATTAATATAATTGGTGTCCAGGCAGACAATGTTCATGGGATGAAGGCATCTTATGACAAAGGTACGATTGTAGAACATTATGAGGCACCTACTATAGCAGATGGTTGCGCGGTAAAAATACCAGGCAATTTAACTTTTGAAGTTGTAAAAGAATTAGTAGATGATATTGTAACAGTATCAGAAGGCGAATTAGAAGTAGCGATGAAAGACCTATTACAGCGTGGTAAAGCTGTTGTAGAAGGTGCAGGTGCATTAGCTACTGCTGCTTTACTTGCAGGGAAAGTGGATACATATATTAAAGGGAAAAAAGTAGTAGCGGTTATATCTGGTGGGAACGTAGACTTACAGCGCATTTCGAGTGTCTGTGAGCAATTTTTTGTAGCGAATGAAGTGAAATAGTTTTATGAAAAAGGAGCTAAGTGAAATTATATTAGCTCCTTTTTCATTATGTTTGTGCGGGAGTAAATAATGACTCCATTTTTAATTTGCTCTTTTCACGAATTTCACTGTCTGCATGGCGCATTACAAATTTATGCGCTATAGCGATTGCTAAAATATCATCTAATAAGCCAATCCCAATAATAGCAGCTATATCTGGAATAAAGTCAATTGTTAATACGTAATAAGATAAAGCGGCTAATATGATAAATTTTGCTTTAGTAGGTAACTCTTTTTTTCTCATTGTGTAGTATAAAATAATACTTTCATATACGCTAGATTTACCGAGATCTGCTGAGCTTTTCTTGAATTTTTTCCAAAGTGTTTGTTTCTCCATATAAACACCCCTTTTACAAAAAATAGATTTTTTAAAAGGATAGACAAAGAAGAGAGAGATTAATCAATTTTATAGTTTTTCTTAATGTATATTTCCATAAAAATAGAGAATTACCTGTTCAAAATAAGAGAATGTTGGCTATGTAACGACTTATAGTGTATATGTTCGTTCTAAGTAAAGGTACTACGCAGATAACGTTCGGTGGTAATACGTATTTAGGTTCATTTTTTACATTAACCTTTGCATTCGTACAATGTTAAATTACTTCTAAATAATCTAATGGTACAACTATTGATGAGAAGTTTTGTAATTCTTGAATAGCCTCTTTATTCCCTGGTGATTCATAAGCTTCTAATGTGATTCTGGTATTATTTGCACGATTAGCCACTTCTTCTAGCATTTCAGATGTTACTTTGATTTAAACTATTTTTCCTCTATTTTCTCTCATTTGCTTGAAAGTTGTCGCTTTGTTGATGGGTTTTTTATTTTCTCAGATGAAGCCGATGAGTTTGAGTTTTAGAATTTTATCGTGGTATTATTTATGTAACAAGGGGATGTTGTAAGAAAAAATACAATTTGAGGGGAAAATGAGAATGGGAATTTATAATTATGAAGCGAAAGAGGATTTGCAAGTAGGAGATGTTTGTTTAGAACGAGATATTTATGAAATTATAAATTTTTATAAGAAAGGATCAATAGTTTTATGTGATTCAGTATCTCGTTTCAGTGCGAATTCAGACAGAATGTTTGAAGTGATAAATAGGATAGAAACATATATGCATAAAAATGAAGACTATACATATCAGGTTTCGGATAGGCTCAAGTTGATTTATGTAGTTGAACAGGTAAGATAAGGAAGCATCCATAACGGGTGCTTTTTTCTTTGTTTTATAGAAAGTACACATTAAATGTGACTTTGAACGAAATGGAAATTTGGATTCGAATTATTTGTGATATGTATAGTAAAATGTATATGGATGATTTAGTTATTATTAAACGTTTAATAAGCGGTATGGGGGAAGAAAAATGAAGATAATAGAACTACCAATTGAATTCGAATTTAACGAGCAAAAACAATGTGTTTATCCAAGTTTAATTATATTACATAATGAATTAACATTAGTCGATACAGGATATACAAATTTTTTACCTTTAATTGAAAATGCGATATTAAAACATGGGTATGAGATGAAAAACTTAAAAAATATAATAATTACTCACTATGATGACGATCATATAGGCTCTTTATACGATTTAAAAGTGAAATATCCTCAAATTAATATTATTGCGAGTGAAATTGAATCAAACTATATTAATGGTGAAATAAAATCAGAGAGATTAGTTCAAGCGGAAGAAATGTTACAACGTATGCCAAATGAAGAAAAAGAATTTGGCAAATGGTTTATACAACAGTTAAAAAATATTAAACATATTTCCGTCGATGAAAAAGTACATGATGGTCAAATGATTTTGAATAATGAATGTCAAATAGTAGCAACGCCAGGACATACTTCAGGACATATTTCATTATATTTTCCGAATTTAAACTGTGTAATTACAGGAGATGCGGCCGTTCAAGAGAATCGTGAGTTAGTAATAGCTAATCCGAATTTTTGTTTAGATATTGAAAAAGCGGAAGAGTCTTTAAAGAGGATTAAAAGTCTTAAAGTCGTAAAGTATTATTGCTATCATGGAGGGAAATTCATTATATAAAATAATAAAAAAACGATCTTTCTTATATAGAAAAGATCGTTTTTTTAATTCATAGATTCTGCAATTCTTATTAAATTAGGAACATTGTATTTTCTTTTTATGTATAGTTTGTTACCAAGGGCGATTTTATATTGAAAACCGTCCTTCTGAAAGATAAGTTCGTATGCTAAATCAAAATGAGGATTATATACTGCCTTTATATTATGTTTTAAAATGTAAAATTTAGTGCCCTTATGTACATATTGATCTAATTTATGTTGAACTGGTGAAACAGTGATTTTAAAAATCCCATTACTATCTTTATTGTAGTATCGTAGTTCTAAGTAATCGTTATAGATGTACCCTTGAAATTCATGAATTTCGAACGGGAATTTTGTAGGAGTAAGTATATGTTCCTTACACTTCATTTCATATTCTTTTACAATAGTAGCTTCCTTCATAAATGGATTCGTTCCATCATAAATTTGATTAATTTGAGATATTTTATTATTCTTTGTTACTATTTCTAAAATGCAACCGATAGTAAATTCATTATCAGTGTCTTTGAAATAAGAAATAAGAATTGTTGTATCTTCTTTTGGAGATGGTACTATTTTAATTTCATGAATAGGTTTTTCCTTTTGAAAATTAGGTAGTTCAACTCCTTCTGTTACATATGACTGCATTAATTTTTTATCATTTTTGAGTAAAGCTTGTTTAAATTCACTGATTACATCTGTTTGAGATTTCGCCATTATAATTGTGGTGGATTGAAAATATAGTAAGAAAAATAAGCAAAAAATTTTTATGAATGTAGTAGTTAATTTTATTATCATATAACTATCTTTCTATAAATTTGAAATATATATGTATAGGAGGAGAAAAGATGAGTTTATTGCTTGATGTAATAATGGATATAATTTTATTTTACCCTCGAAATGACATGAAATTAAAACATCATATCGCAAAATTAAGTGAATTTGAGTGGTTTCGAAATCTACATGAAGATCCGAAGTATACAAGTTTAATTTGGAGTAATAAAAAAATTAAGAAGTTCATTTTGTCTTCTACTAACATGGAAGCACTAATAAAATCTGAGAAAAAGCAAAAAGAATTTGTTCACCTAGTACACGATGAATATAAAAAAAGCAGATAAGAATTTTTTTATTTTTCATATTTGGCGAAACAAATGGTACAATGGAAGCTAATGTGAAAAATAAGGAAAAGAAGTGGTCTATTTGAAAAACTTTTTAGAATTAGGAATTAGTGAAACTTTTAATCATACATTACGTGAAAATGGAATTACAGAAGCAACACCGATTCAAGAGAAGGCAATTCCTGTTATACTGTCAGGTAAAGATATTATTGGGCAGGCGAAAACAGGAACGGGTAAAACGTTAGCATTCGTGTTACCGATTTTAGAAAAAATCGATCCAGCGTCTAGTGATGTTCAAGCTTTAATTGTTGCACCAACAAGGGAACTAGCCCTGCAAATTACAACTGAAATTAAAAAAATGCTTGTTCAAAGAGAAGATATTAATGTACTAGCGATTTATGGTGGGCAAGATGTAGCACAACAATTGAGAAAATTAAAAGGTAATACACATATTGTTGTTGCAACACCAGGACGATTATTAGATCATATACGACGTGAGACAATTGATTTAAGTAATCTTTCAACGATTGTACTAGATGAAGCGGATCAAATGCTTTATTTCGGTTTCTTATATGATATTGAAGATATTTTAGATGAGACACCTGGTAGTAAACAAACGATGTTATTCTCAGCAACGATGCCAAAAGATATTAAAAAATTGGCGAAGCGTTATATGGATGAACCGCAAATGATTCAAGTACAAAGTGAAGAAGTAACGGTAGATACAATTGAGCAGCGTGTCATTGAGACGACAGATCGTGCAAAGCCAGATGCACTTCGTTTTGTTATGGATCGTGATCAGCCATTTTTAGCTGTTATTTTCTGTCGTACAAAGGTTAGAGCAAGTAAGTTGTATGATAATTTAAAAGGACTAGGTTATAATTGTGCTGAACTTCATGGTGATATACCTCAAGCGAAACGTGAAAGAGTTATGAAGAGTTTCCGCGAAGCTAAAATTCAGTACTTAATCGCAACGGATGTAGCAGCTCGTGGACTTGATGTAGATGGTGTAACGCACGTATTTAACTTTGATATCCCTGAAGATGTAGAAAGTTATATTCACCGCATTGGCCGAACAGGACGTGCAGGTGGATCAGGTCTTGCAATTACATTCGTTGCAGCGAAAGATGAAAAACATTTAGAAGAAATTGAAAAAACGCTTGGTGCACCAATACAAAGAGAAATAATCGAACAACCGAAGATAAAACGTGTAGATGAAAATGGAAAACCGGTACCAAAGCCGGCTCCGAAGAAATCAGGCGAATATCGTCAAAGAGATAGCCGTGAAGGTTCAAGAAGTGATTCAAGACGTGGTTCGAGAAATGGCTCAAGAAGTGATTCAAGAAATAGTTCAAGAAATGAAAACAACCGATCATTTAATAAGCCAAGTAATAAAAAAGGTAGTACAAAGCAAGGTCAGCAAAGACGTGGCCGTTAAATAGTTATAATTGTAAAGAGTCGCAAAATATTGTGGCTCTTTTTTTGTTTGTATAGAAAAAGGATGATGGCAAGAAAAAACAAAAATTTCATTCACCGTATTTAAAACTTATAAAGGAAATTTTATAGTCCAAAACCAGTAGAACAAGGGTATTACAACCATGTCGTAATTCAAGAACAAGTGCAACTTACGTATGGACAATATTTAATCGAAAAAAATTGAGAGAAAGCAATTCGTACTAGCTCCTCTGATGATGATACGAATTATGAAAAAATCAATTGGTATAACGATACGAAAATATCTTTTGCTAATAAAGAATTGGATGATTTGGTGAAAGAAATTTATAACACATTCAAACGATACGGGAATGTTATGCTACAGCAAAAAGAGAACGGAACTTATTATGTCTACTATTTCAGTAGACCACTTTGGTTGAAAGAAAAGGTATTTAAGTGAGCGAGTATTTTCATTACACATTCCGCAATTATCGAAATGGAACAAGAGAAGTTTATGAAGGATTTAACTCGTATGGGGGTACGAACGTTGGAAACTGAAAAACTAATTTGTTAGTTTTGTTCGATGGGGAACTCGAGAAACACAACTGCCATCCTTATTGGGAAATTGCTTACTACGACGATGAAGGTAATGTAATGTAAAGTTACCAGATGAGATAGTATGCGAAATAAGAAAAAAGGACTAGCAGTCTTACCTGCCGTCCTTTAATAGGAGAAAAAGTAATCTTGTTTAGAACTACGCATAAACAGAAAATCTGCTTGTAATTAGTTTTACCCTAAATATACGTGTCTATACAAAAAAGGGATAAGTAAAAAATACTTATCCCCGGAAGGGAAATCCCAAGCACCAAAATGGCTCGTATTGGTCTGCAGGTTCAAAAATAGTATATGTAAAACAAAAAATCTCATACAAAAAGCAGACAACGGTTTTGGTTGTCTGCCAGTGAGTTCAATGAGTTAGCTAATTGTGATAATTTGCATCCCTATTACGAGAAGAGTGAAGCTGCTAGTTCAAATAGCTTGTTGGTATTATTATCGATTTCTTAAAAAATATACAGAGAAAGCAGATAAGTGAAGAGCCTACCTGCTTCTGCTGTAACAAAAGAAGGAAGTATTAGCCGTGGACACGGCGGCTTGAAAATAGTATGTATTTTTATTTGAAAAATATTCAAAGGGTGAAGAAACATGGAATGTTTAATAAATGGTATTTGCGAAATTAATCAGCTAATTAGTAAAACAAAGAGAAAAACAATGAGCAAATATAACAATAAAAAGGTAAATGTTCAAAAGAGTGATGAGTATAAAGTAAAATAGAATAGCTATATTAAAGCTTGATTTTCATAAAAAATAAAGCACACATATAAGTGTACTCTTATGAACGCTTTAGATTTGTGTGACTACATAGTCACCATACAATAAAATATGCTTGTTTGATATAAATGTGTGTCAAATCTATAACATATATTTTGGGGTGTATAAGGAATATTAAATGTTAATTAGCCAAGCATATTGTTTTTATTAACGAATTTGTGCAACTGTTAAAGCGGCAGAACGAATATCTACGGTACCAATTACTTCAACGGGTACAATTTGAATTAAATCGCCAGGGTTTAAGTTTATTAGGATGACACCGCTTGATACATCTACTTGACCAGTGCCAATGATATTAGAACGGACTGCGGTTCCAGATCCTGCAATAATATTCGTTGATGAGTTTAGTGTCAAGAAAAAGCGCGCTGCTTCCGGGGCTACTGGAACATTATCGAGGCTGATTGTTAATGTATAACTGATTTGATAAATACCAGCTACTTGAATTCTAATACCAGTTCCTGTACTAATTGTATCATTGATTACAGGGACAGTAATGTTTGGATTTGGGCCCGTACTAGGTAGTAGTAGTGGTGTGAATAGTGTTGCAAATTGGGGTGAAGTAGCATTAAAAGCAAAACCGAGAGCTGGTAGAGTACTGGGGGCTTGTGCTCCACAATTAAAGTTTGTGAGCTTACAACTAGATGAGCGCATATTTTCACTCCTTTCTTTCATTTAGATTGCGTGAGTAATAACCTCACGTTTTGGACATGCATAATACAATATATGAAAATTTATAGTGAATAGTGCAAAGGTGTACTGTTATGGATAAAACTAACTACCTATTGTACAAAGGTAACACTACGCTTACAGAAATAGTTTGTAACCTAAAGTTGAAAAAATAGTATGAATAGAGTTGAAAATATTATTTAGAAATGAAAGAAAACCAAATAAAAAAGAGCGCGCATATAAGCATACTCTTTGACAAGAAAGGTAGGTTTTTATGAGTGGATTCCTCCATACAATAATATATGCTTGTCCGTTTAATAGTTGAGAAAGGGAGAATGCATATGGAACAAATTGAAGCGTATAAGAAAATAAAAATTTCATTTTGTAGAAAAGGGGAATGGATATATGTATTTATTGGGAAAACGCAGTTAAAGAATTCTTAAAGAAGCAAGAGCAGGAACGAAATAAAAGAGCAGCTAGCAAAAGCTAACTGCTCAATACAAGGAGATACAGAGAAGACTACTTTACATGAATATTGGCATACAGCCTACATTCAGTATTGACCGAATATTTATTTTAAATCCAATTTATTTAAAGTAAACATCCCAACAGATAAAATGGCTGCACCTGCTACAGAACCTAGCCAGTCTCTCCAGCCTAATGTATTTAAAGATGCATCTGTTAAATCCGTAATTAAGAAGATAGCAAACATTAATACACCAAATGCTAAGCATCCCCAAAATGTTTGCAAATATTTAATTATCTTCTTTCGGAACTTGCTCATATAAATCACCCTTATTAATAATCTATATTTTTATAAATAAATTATCACATGTGCAAAAATTAAAAGTATGAAATATGCAAAATTACATATTAGAACTTAACAAAATAATCCATTCATAAGTAAATAGATCGAACAGAGGGGAACCGTATCGTATGAATCAATTGTCACTTTTTGAAGTCATCGATGAAAAGGAGATGCGTAGACTTGTGGTAAAGGAGCTGAAAAAATACAAAGTATTGTGCGTCTGAATGAAGAATCAAGAAAATAGGATCAAGCGGGGGCATCGTTCTTTTCCTAAAATGAAAGGCGACGATAAGAAACATGAGATACGTTTTAAACAAATTGAACGGAAGTTAAAAAATAAAAATTTATAAAGGAAATAGAAAGAAGGATGTTGTATATAAACAATAATTAGGAAACTTTTTACTAACTAAACATATAATTGAAATAGACCGACAGTCGGTCTGGCGGGAAGGAGAACGTGAATGCGCATAGTTAAGGAATATGAGGAGCGACGAAAGGAAATTTTAGAAACTGCTGAACGTTTATTTATTACGAAAGGTTATACGAAAACAACAGTAAATGACATTTTAAAAGAGATAGGGATAGCAAAGGGGACGTTTTATCACTATTTTAAGTCGAAAGAGGAAGTAATGGATGAGATTATTATGAGGATTATTAAAGAAGATGTTGCTAAAGCGAAAGTAATCGTCTCTAATCCAAATATACCAGTATTAGAAAAGTTATTTCGAGTTTTAATGGAGCAATCGCCAAAATCAGGGGATGTAAAAGATAAAATGATTGAGCAATTTCATCAACCAAATAATGCAGAAATGCATCAAAAAAGTTTAGTACAATCTATTATTCATTTATCCCCTGTATTGACAGAAATTTTAGAACAAGGAATTGAAGAAGGGATATTTTCAACTTCCTATCCACAAGAAACGATTGAACTATTACTATCTTCAGCGCAAGTCATATTTGATGATGGGTTATTCCAATGGAAGCCGGAAGAAATGATGAGGAGAGTGAAAGCTTATATTAAAATGATGGAAGTATCTGTTGGAGCGAAAGAAGGATCCTTTAATTATATGATGGAGGTTTTAATGAAACAGAAATAATATTTTTTCTGTTTGCTTATTATAGACCGACAGTCGGTCTATAATAAAGGAAGGGTGTGATTATGATATCTATTAGTATAAAACCTTCGATGAAAGATTTTTATTTAATGGTGAGTGGGCAAATTATTACTATTTTAGGTTCAACACTTTTACGTTTTGCTCTGTCATTATATGTACTAGATATAACAGGGCGTGCTGATATATTCGCAGGATTATATGCGATAACAAGTATTCCATTTTTGTTAGCTCCTCTTGGCGGAGCGATAGCAGATCGTTTCAATCGCCGTAATGTAATGGTTATTTTTGATTTTATAAATGCTGCCATTGTATTAAGTTTTATTGTTTTGTTATTTACTGGATCTGTATCTATTCTATTGATCGGAACAATTATGTTTTTACTGGCGATCATTAGTGCAATGTACTCACCGGTAGTCATGGCGAGTATTCCGCAATTAGTTCCAGAGAAAAAGTTAGAACAAGCGAACGGTACCGTAAATGGTGTGCAGGCATTATCTAATATAGTTGCTCCTGTATTAGGAGGAATATTGTACGGCATAATTGGTTTGAAAATGCTCGTAATAATAAGTTGCTTCGCTTTCTTTTTATCTGCGATTTTAGAAATGTTTATCACAATACCTTTTATAAAGAGAGTGCAAGAAAGCCATATCATACCGACAATTGTAAAGGATATGAAAGAAGGGTTTATATACGTTTTAAAACAGCCATTTATTTTGAAATCTATGCTTTTAGCCGCATTACTAAATTTAATACTGACGCCGCTATTTGTTGTTGGTGCTCCAATTATTATACGAGTAACAATGGAAAGTAGCCACACGTTATATGGAATTGGAATGGGATTAATCGATTTTGCTACTATTATAGGTGCATTATCAATAGGTTTTTTTGCGAAAAAGTTACAAATGAAAACATTGTATTATTGGATGATTTTAATAGCTTTATTAGTAATACCAATGGCACTATCAGTTACACCATTTATTCTTAATTTAGGATACTATCCACCATTTATCCTCTTTATACTTTCTTCTATTCTAATTGCAATGATTATGACAATTGTATCCATCTATGTGATTACTGTAGTTCAAAAGAAAACACCAAATGAAAACTTAGGAAAAGTATTGGCAATTATAACAGCGGTATCCCAATGTATGGCACCGATTGGGCAAGTCGTATATGGTTTTATGTTTGAAGAATTCAGTATGAAAATTTATTTACCTATATTAGTTATTAGTTTCATAATGTTATTAATAGCAGTTGTGACGAAGAAAATACTATCGAATGAAGGGAACTAGCTTTATATGATTAGGAGAATGTTAAAAAGAGATTTCTCTCAAAATAAAATGATAATTACCATTTTATTTATGTTTATCATGTTATCAAGTCTTTTAATGGCTAGTGCTTCAAGTAACGTTTTAAATCTTTTGAACTCAATGGATCAATTAGTTAAAGTATCAAACGCACCGCATTTCGTACAAATGCATGCCGGAGAAGTAAATCAAAAGTCAATTGATTCCTTTGTAGAAAAAACTCCGTTTGTAAAAAAACAGCAAACGGCTGAGATGGTTCAAATAAATGGATCTAACATTTTTATAAAGAAGAAAAATCAAGCGGAACATAATAGTGTAATGGACATAAGCTTCGTTAAACAAAATAGTAAGTTTGATTTTTTATTAAATTTAAATAATGAAGTGGTCGATGTTAGGAAAGGGGAAATAGGTGTACCAATTTATTATATGCAAAAATATAATTTGCGTATTGGAGATAAAATATGGGTTGATAAAAATAAGAATGAACTAGAATTTATTATTTCAGCATTTGTTCGTGATGTTCAAATGAATCCATCAATTGTTAGTTCAAAACGATTCGTAATAAGCAATGAAGATTTCGAAAGAATAGAAAGGAATTTTGGAGAAAGCGAATATCTTATTGAATTCCAGCTAACAGATGTAAATAAAATAAATGAATTTGAAAATCTATACGAGTCATCGAACTTACCTCAAAAAGGTCCCTCTATTACGTATTCACTATTTAAAACACTCAATTCATTAACGGATGGAATAATAGCTTCAGTACTTTTCATGATAAGTGCATTAATAATGTTAATTGCAATGTTATGTATTAGATTTACGATCATTACTTCGATGGAAGAAGATTATCGGGAAATTGGTGTTATGAAAGCACTTGGGATTCATAACAAAGATATTGAAAAACTATATATAACAAAATATGTTGTTATTTTAGCTGGTGGATGTATATGTGGATATATACTTTCACTATTTGTTACAAAGATATTCACTTCTAATATCACTCTTTATATGGGGGCGGCAGATAAAAGTATTTTACACAATGTTGTGCCATTAATAATCACAACATTGTTATTTTTAGTCGTTATCATGTTCTGTCGTATCATTTTGCGGAAATTTAGGGGAATTACAGCAATAGAAGCTTTACGATCAAGAGATAAACTAGGAAAAAGAAAGATTAGAAAATCTTTTTCAATCAAACAAACTAAAATTACAAATGTAAATATATTTATAGGAATACAAGATGTTATAAAAAGATTTAAGTTATATCGCGTATTAAGTATCGTATTAATAATAGCTGTGTTTATGATTGTGGTACCTGTTAACTTTTTGTATACGATTCAGTCACCGAAGTTTGTTAATTATATGGGAACAGGAAAAAGTGATATTCGAATTGATTTACAGCAGACTGAAAATATAGAGGAACGATTTAAGGACGTAATTTCATATATACGAAATGATGAAGAAGTAGAAAAATATGCAGCATTTATAACGAGTACATTTAAAATGGTTAGCGCTGATGGTACACATGAAAACTTAAATGTAGAAGTGGGAGACTTCACTACATTTCCATTAGATTATATTCAAGGTAGGGCACCAAAAAATGAAAATGAAATTGCTCTTTCCTATATGAACGCAAATGAATTAAAAAAGAGTGTAGGGGATTATATCATTTTATTTGTAGATGGGAAAGAGAAAGCGCTAGCGATTAGTGGTATATATCAAGATGTAACGAATGGCGGGAAAACAGCTAAAGCTAGTTTTTCTAATAATAATGAAAATATATTATGGTATGTAGTAAATGTAGATTTGAAGCCTAATGTGGATTTGCAAGAACAAGTGAAGGAGTATAAACAAAATTTTAGTTCTGCAAAAATAACAGATACGGATGATTATTTAACGCAAACTTTAGGAGAGACAATTAAACAATTAAGACTCGTGACGCAAGTGACTATTTTGATTGCTATATTGATATCAGTTTTAATTACTGCAATGTTTTTTAAAATGTTATTGGCAAAAGACTCTTCACAAATATTAATTATGAAAAGTATAGGATTTTCATACAAAGATATTCGTATACAGTATGTCACTCGTTCTATTGTCATTGTATTATTAGGCATTGTGATAGGGACATGTATAGCTGCTACGTTTGGTGAAATGTTAGTAAGTTGGTTAGGGTCTTTTATGGGAGCTGCTCATATAAAGTTTGTCGTGAATCCTATCGTTTCTTATATAATATGTCCAGCTATTTTATTTATAGCTGTGACTGCAACAACACTTTTCAGTAGTTTTACTATAAATCAAACAAATGATGTAAAGCCAAATGGGGAGTAGGGGTGTAAAACTTGAAAAAAATTTTAGAAGTGAAGCAAGTAAACAAAACATATTCAATAGATGGAAATGCAAATTATCACGTGCTAAAAAATATAGATTTAGAGGTTTATGAGGGAGAATTTGTATCGGTTATGGGGCCTTCTGGTTCTGGGAAGTCGACGTTACTATATAATATTAGTGGAATGGATCAAATGTCATCAGGAAGTGTGAAAATTGGTAGTAAAGAAATATCTTGTATGAAAGAAGAAGCGTTAGCCAAATTGCGCCTTACTGAAATAGGATTTATTTTTCAGCAGAGCAACCTTCTTAGAAACTTGAATCTATTTGATAATATCATTTTGTCTGCGTATTTAGCGAAATGTGAGAGTAAGAAAATAGTAAATCAACGTGCTCTGGAACTAATGAGGAAAATGGGGATAAATGATATAGCATCTCATTATATAACCGAAGCATCTGGGGGGCAATTACAAAGAGTCTCTATATGTAGAGCGCTCATTAATAATCCAAATATTATTTTTGCTGATGAGCCAACGGGTGCTCTAAATTTAAAATCAACAGAAGAAGTAATGCAAATCTTATTAAATATTAATCGTGATGGAACGACTATTATGTTAGTGACTCATGATGTAAAGGTAGCAGCGAAAACAGAAAGAGTTCTTTTTATGGCGGACGGAGAAATTGTTAGTGAAATACAGTTAGGTAAGCTTAGGAACGATGATTTAAAAGCGCGAGAAGAGAAGTTATTAAAATGGTTAGCTATTCTTGGATTTTAAAGAGAAAAACTCCTATTGAATGTAGGAGTTTTTTCTTTGTCTTAAAGTTCTGAAAGATATATAATAATTTTCTGAATATTAAAATTGGAGGGATACAAATGAAAAATGAAACGTTGCATAATCAAGAAGATATTTTTAAAATGCTAGATTCATTATTAAGACCGGCAGAACCATTTTGGAATGAATTTTATATGAATAGAGAAAAAAATGTTCCGTTTTTTGAAAACGTTCCAGATGAGAACCTAGTTTCGTATATAAATAAAAAGTGGGTTTCAAAAGGAAAAGTACTAGAACTTGGATGTGGTCCGGGTAGAAACGCAATTTATCTAGCAAATGAAGGATTTGATGTAACGGCAGTAGATTTATCTATAGAGGGCATTAATTGGGCGAAAGAGAGAGCGTTAGCAAAAGGAATAGAAATTTACTTTATTTGTGATTCGATTTTTAATTTGGAGGTTCAAAATGAATTTGATTTTGTATACGATTCGGGCTGTTTACATCATATTCCACCACATAGAAGAATAAATTATGTGGATTTAATTAAAAACTCATTGAAATCAGGTGGTTATTTCGGATTAACATGTTTTGCGGCAGGCGATTTAGATGAGCGAAATGGCTCAGAAATAACAGATTGGGACGTATATAGAGGATGGAGTCTGCAAGGTGGTCTAGCATACTCTGAAGAAAAATTAAGAGAGATATTTAAGGGGTTTGAAGTGATTGAAATTAGAAAAATGAAGCAAATTGAACAACCAAATACTATGTTTGGAGAATCATTTCTTTGGACAGCATTATTTAAAAAGAAGTAAGGAAGTAGATAATTGACAAACTCATCGTTTTTATAGACAATACATTTATAGGAATATACGTTCGGTATTGTCGACCAATGTATATTTTGCATAAATACATAACAAGGAGTTGTCTCTATATGAGTAACACAAATCAAAAAATTACTACGTTTTTAATGTTTGAGGGAAAAGCTGAAGAAGCGATGAATTTTTACATATCACTATTCGATCAATCAGAAATTGTAAATATCTCTCGCTACGATGAAAATGGACCTGGTAAAGAGGGAACTGTAATTCATGCAACTTTTACGTTACACGGGCAAGAGTTCATGTGCATTGATAGTTATGTAAATCATAATTTTACATTTACACCAGCTATGTCTCTTTATGTAACTTGTGATACGGAAGAAGAAATTGAAACGGCTTTTAATAAACTAGCGCAAGATGGAGCGGTACTTATGCCTTTAGGTGCCTATCCGTTTAGCAAAAAGTTTGGTTGGTTAAATGATAAATATGGTGTGTCTTGGCAGTTAACGCTTGCTGAATAAATAGCATAGCTTATTTGTTTAATGGATTAAGTTAAGAACTTTAAAAATTAAATAATATTAAAAAGGCATTCTAACTGTCAACAGGTTTGGAATGCCTTTTTATGTGTAAGTGAGTGGTTTGAAACTACCAATTCTACGGTTATTTTAAGTAAATTGAATGGATATATAATTTTGTGAGTTTTTATAATTTTTAGTGATTATTGTTATTTATCTGTTAATATAAATATAGACAACTATGTAATAACTATCAGGCAGGTTAATAGAAAAAGGAAAGCATAAATAATTAATAAGCTTATACTTAAAATGCAACTAGGTCGTTAGGGGGAATAAACGTAATGGATACTATTCAACAAAACAGTAATGCATGGGATAAGAAGGTTGAAGAAGGTTCTAGATATACGCAACCTGTAAGTAGCGAGGTTATTGAAAGAAGTAAATCAGGTGAATGGGAAATCACAGTCACTACAGAAAAATCAGTTCCTAGAGATTGGTTTCCAAAGTCATTAGAGGGATTAAAGATACTGTGCTTAGCATCAGGTGGAGGGCAACAAGCACCGGTTCTAGCTGCTGCTGGAGCAGATGTAACAGTTACTGATATATCAAAAAAGCAGTTGGAACAAGATAAAAAGGTAGCGGAACGGGATGGTTTAACTTTAAGTACAGTGCAAGGAGATATGTCAGACCTTAGTGATTTTGAAGATGAATATTTTGATATTGTCGTAAATCCTGTTTCTAATTTGTTTGTAAAAGATGTTCATCTTGTATGGAATGAAGTTTCAAGGGTTTTAAAGAATAAAGGTATTCTTATTTCTGGATTTACAAATCCGTTACTATGGATTTTTGATGATAATCAAGAACAAAAAGGTATTCTTGATGTAAAACATTCAATCCCTTCATCGACATTGGATTATTTACCAGAGGATGAAGTTCAAGATTACATCGATTCAAATCAAACAATAGAATATGCGCATACACTAGAAGACCAAATCCAAGGCCAAATTGAAGCGGGTTTTATTATAACAGGTTTTTATGAGGATGATTTTGGTGGGACAAGGATATTAGATAAGCATATTAAAACATTTATTGCTACAAAAGCTATAAAGTTAAAGGCTGATTCAGAATTTTGACTTGTTACACAAGATGTTAGTCGAAGAAAATCCTTAAAATAGTATATACAAAAGGAAAAGGATGGAATTTGCCATCCTTTTCCTTTTGTATAAATAGGTTATGCTTTGTTAATGGCTGATTCAGAATTTTGACTTGTTACACAAGATGTTAGTCGAAGAAAATCCTTAAAATAGTATATACAAAAGGAAAAGGATGGCATCCTTTTCCTTTTGTATAAATAGGTTATGCTTTTTATATTAAGAATTTTGCTTACCAAACCTTTTTCCAAGTTTAGCTAACAATTCGGGCTGATCACCTTGGCTCATTACAACTTCAACAAAGGCAAGTTGATTCTTATCAATACTTATCTTAGTTAAGACTTCTTCTAACTCTGTTTCAATTTCTACTTTAAATGTTTGGCTTTTTTCTTCTGTTCCGAATACGTTCGCTAGTTTCGTGTAATCCCACATTTGTATGTCATTATATGGTTCATTTTGGCCGTGAATTGCACGTTCAACAGTATATCCATTGTTATTGATTAAAAATATAATCGGTTTTAAATTTTGCCGAAGTATAGTGGATAACTCTTGAACAGTTAATTGGAAAGAACCATCACCAATAATTAAAATGTTACGCCGCGATAAGTCAGCGAGCTGTGTACCGAGTAGAGCAGGTAATGTATAACCGATCGATCCCCATAATGGTTGTGCGACATATGTAGTGTTATTAGGTAAAGGGATAGCGGAACTACCAAAGAAAGGTGTTCCTTGCTCTGCAATTAAAACATCGTTTTCTTGTAAGAAATGGTATATTTGTTGCCAAAAACGTTTTTGTGTAACCATTTGAGCTTTTGGATTGAACTCTTCAGTAAAAGATGATGATTCTGAAAGAAATGGTTTGATTTCAAGATCATTTTTATTGCGATGTTCAATTAAATCACTTAGCTGTTGTAAAACATCTTTCATTACAACTGGGCCATATTTTTTATCTATAATTTTGACAGTGTAGGGATGGATTTCTATAACTTGTTCTTTCGTAAAACCTTGTGTGAATCCGCCGGTAATAGTATCAGTCAATTTCACACCAATACTAATAATACAGTCAGATTCATCAATTCTTTTTCTTAAGTACGGAGAACTTACATCACCAGTATAAACCCCTATAAATTGAGGGTGTTTTTCTGGAAATATTCCTTTTCCCATACTTAACGTCGCGATAGGAAACCCAGTTCTTTCTACGAATTGATGCAAATATTCTTCCGCATGAAAACGTGCCACTTCAAAATCAGCTAAAATAACAGGTTTTTTGGCACTGTTTATTTTTGAAGTTGCATGTAGAAGCATTTTATCCAGCGCATCTTTATTACTTAAAACGGGTTTATGTAAAATTGGTTCTGTAGGTTTATTAATGGGTTTATTATACACATCAATTGGTAATTGAATATGAACAGGGCGTTTTTCACTCCAACATGCACGTAACACACGATCAATTTCTTCAGCGGCATGCTCAGGTGTTAATTTTGATTGTGCCACCGTGATTTCTCTATACATATTGGAAAAATGATCGAACTTTCCATCACCTAACGTATGATGAACGAGTGCTCCATTCTCCATTACGGTTGTTGGTGGTGTCCCCGTGATTTTTATAACAGGTACGTTTTCTGCGTATGAGCCAGCAACACCGTTAATGGCGCTTAATTCTCCAACACCGAAAGTGGTAATAAGGGCACCGATTCCTTTTATACGAGCATATCCATCTGCTGCATAAGCCGCATTTAATTCATTACAATTGCTAATCCACTCTACATTTTCATGTGCTAGTACATCATCTAAAAAAGCCAAATTATAATCACCAGGGACACCAAAAATATGCTCAATTCCTAATTCACTTAGTCGGTCTAATAAATATGTACTTACAGTATATTGCGTTTTCAAGTGAATCATCTCCTCATTGTTTTGCTTTCTTGTAATAAACGAAAGCAGCTCTAAAGTATGGATTAAAATATTCATTACTAGAATGTGGTATAATTTACATACAGGGGGAAAGTAGATGACACAACATAAAGAAGAACAGATGAATGAAGCATTAGCCTTATTTTACTTTGCATATAAAACATTTACTGAAAAGCCAGATGAAATTATAAAAGAGTATGGTATTCAAAGAGTACATCATCGAATTTTATTTTTTATCGCACGCTTTCCAGGAATAAGTGTAAATGAGTTATTATCACTGCTAGAAATAAGTAAACAAGCTCTTCACGGACCATTACGACAACTTGTGGAAAAGGGCTTAATTGAGAGTAATGAAGCTACACATGATCGCCGTGTGAAACAGTTATCTTTAACAGAAAAAGGTGCCGATTTAGAGAAAAAATTGAGCGATGTACAAAGACAGCAAATGGGTGCCATTTTTTCAAAATTTGGTGAATCATGTGAAGAAAATTGGCATCAAGTTATGAATGAAATGGCAAATAGCCGATCAGGTTTTGATGCTTGGATGTCGAAGCGGGAAGTTGCAATCGATCAAAAATAATAAGAAATATATCTGTTTTATAGTTTGAAAAAGAACGAATTTTATCCATACATTTGGCAACTATGGTTTGATCATAGAGTGAATGGATAAAAAGATACATTACTAGATACTTTATACGTGTACGCAATGGAACAATAAAATTCACATTTCCGAGAGGGGAATTATTATGATAAAACTTGTACTTATTCGTCACGGACAAAGTTTATGGAACCTTGAAAATCGTTTTACTGGGTGGACAGATGTAGATTTATCAGAGAATGGATTAAGTGAAGCGAGAGAAGCAGGAGCGATATTAAAGAAAAATGGATATACTTTTGATGTAGCTTATACATCTGTATTAAAACGAGCAATTCGGACGTTATGGATTGTACTTCATGAGATGGATCTTGCCTGGGTGCCAGTACATAAATGTTGGAAGCTAAATGAAAGACATTACGGTGCATTACAAGGGTTAAATAAAGATGAAACTGCGCAAAAATATGGTGAGGAACAAGTTCATATTTGGAGAAGAAGTATTGATGTAAGACCACCTGCACTTACTGAGGATGATCCTAGGTATGAAATGAATGATCCAAGATATAAAGCACTGAAAAAAGGTGAGTTTCCATTGACAGAATGTTTAGTGGATACGGAGAAAAGAGTACTTGCTTATTGGCATTCAGAAATTGCGCCGAAATTAAAGAATGGTAACAAAGTAATCATTTCGTCACATGGTAACACAATTCGCTCGCTAGTAAAATATTTAGACAATCTTTCAAGTGATGGTGTTGTTTCATTAAATATTCCAACGAGTATACCACTCGTGTATGAATTAGACGATGATTTACGTCCAATTCGTCATTATTACTTAAGTATGGATGGAGAAGTACCTGAAGGGGAAATTCCGAAACATATTTCTTTTTAACATGAAAATTTGAAACACATGCTTGTCTACATATACAATGTAGATTCAAGGTAAAAGACGTGGCACCTTCTAATGTATATGCGATGTAGCTAAATTTAGAAGCTTGTCCACGTCTTTTGTCATAAAGAGAGCTGCTTGTGCATGTAATGATATCGTGAGTAGTTTTTGAATGGAGGGTGATGTCATTGGTGATCTCTAACATTCGAATCGGCTTATTTATTTTAGCAATCGTTTTTCTAGTACTTGTTTTCTTTTATTGGAAAAACGAAGAGTTGTACGAGGAGAAGAAGCAACGTATTAGAAAGACTTGGTATGGGGTGTTTATAATATCAGTCACCGTGTATTTCATGATAAAAGGAATTGATTTAACCCTCTGGAAAAATCTTTTAATGTTCACTGCAATGGTTATTTTCGTTGATATTGCATTTATTTTAACACCGAATATTTCAGAAATATGGGGAGCGAAATTTAGCGATATCGGCAAGACGGTTCAATCGATAAAACGTTCATTAATTGCTTCTAAAGCAAGAGGAGAAATATACACAACAATCATTCAAAATGTCAATCCAGCAGTGTTCGGTACGATGGAATGGCATACGGAGGAAGAATATACAAAAAGCTTAAACGCATTTTTAGATTCGTATGGGGAAAAGATTGGAGCAAAAATTGTTGTATTTGAAGCGGCAAAGGAATTAAATACAAACTTTCGTGGTATCCGTTCTCAATTTAGTACTATCATTCCGTTAGAGTACATTGAGCAATTGAATGAGCAGAAAGCAGTACAAGTAGAAAATGTCGGAATTATACCAGCAAAAATAGTGAGTGATGTTTTCATTGTTATTGATGGGAAGAAAAATAACCTGCAAGATCGGGATTTTGAAAATGTATATAATTTAACTATACATCATAGTTATTTTAGTAAATAAGGACAGGATTTTTTTCTGTCCTTTTCACTTATACATAAAGGTAAAGCAAATTTAGACAAACTTGTATAAAATCGGACAATCATTCCTACACTAGCACGTAGAGGTGATTGTAGTGATAAAAGATAATAACAATGATTTTTTTAAAGAAGATAATGAAGATACAACGGATTTCTCGTTAATAAAAGGAGATACATTACAGCAAGTAGAAGATTTAGAAGATGAATTAAAAAGAAAATGATACTTGTACATGCTGTTTACATTTACGATATAATATAAATAGAAGATTGTATCTTTTTGAAAAGGGGGAGAAGAGATGGCTGAATTAAATGTACAAAAGTCTTCATTTTTTAAAGAAAAAAAAGAAGAACCGAATACAGATTTCTCTCTTGTGAAAGGTGCATTAACGGAAAATATAAATCGGTTAGAGAAATTAATGAATAATGGTACTTCAAAATATATGAGAGCAAAAAAAGAGAAAGAAAATGCATAGTGCATTTTCTTTCTCTTTTTATATGCAATTTAAATGTTTAACGAGCAGATATTAAAGTATGAAATAGAAAGTGAAAATAATGAATCATGGTATAATGATAAAAGACTTACATATTATTTTGTCATTTTGAGAGGAGCTTAAAAATGTATTCTACTTTAGAACAATTAACAAAGCACCCTGTATTTTATCATTTTGCAGAAATTTCAAAGATTCCTAGAGGATCAGGTAATGAAAAGGAAATTAGTGATTTTTTAGTTGGCTTTGCGAAAGAGCGTAATTTAGAAGTGATTCAAGATGAAGCATTAAATGTCATTATTAAAAAAGAAGCAACTGCTGGTTATGAAAATGTACCAGCTATTATTATTCAAGGTCATATGGATATGGTTTGCGAAAAAAACCAAGCAACCGTACATGATTTTGAAAAAGATCCAATTGAATTACGAATTATTGGGGACATGTTATATGCAAATCAAACAACTTTAGGTGCTGATAATGGTATTGCAGTTGCATATGCATTAGCTTTATTAGATTCAAAAGACATTCCGCATCCAGCACTTGAAGTAGTTATTACTACTGAAGAAGAAACGACAATGGGCGGAGCTTTCGCTGTTGATTCAAATCATTTTGAAGGAAAGATTTTTATTAATATTGATTCTGAAGAAGATCATAAATTACTAGTAAGTAGCGCAGGTGGTGCGAAAGCTGTTGAAACAATTCCAGTAATTTGGGATGAAGCGCCAGCAAATTTGGATGCATACCGTCTATATATCGGTGGTCTAAAAGGCGGACATTCTGGTATGGAAATTGATAAACAACGCGGGAATGCGAACAAAGTATTAGGAAGAGTATTACATGATTTATCAGCAAATATTCAATTTGATATAAGTGAAGTTCATGGCGGATTGAAAACGAATGCAATTCCGCGTGAAAGTGTAGCTACAATTTTATTACGTCAAGAAGATGTAGAGAAGGTAGAAGAAAAGTTAGAGTCATGGACACGAGTATTACAAGAAGAAATGCGTGCTGTTGATCCAGATGTTCATGTTACACTTACAAAATTAGATGAGAAAGTAGAAAAAGTATTTGCTAAAGAAACACAAAAGCAACTTATTTCATCTTTATTCTTAATTCCAAATGGCATTCAAAGTATGAGCATGGATATT
The DNA here is from genome assembly GCF_008042405.1 of Bacillus sp. SH7-1. Lineage (NCBI taxonomy): Bacteria > Bacillati > Bacillota > Bacilli > Caryophanales > Bacillaceae > Bacillus > Bacillus sp. SH7-1. The sequence goes on along the minus strand of NZ_QNUD01000058.1, from coordinate 3,907 downwards.
AAAGGTCTAGTAGAAAGCTCAACAAATTTAGGTGTTATTGAAACATTGCAAGATGAAATTAAATTACGTAACGAAGTGAGAAGTTCTGTAAGTAGTTTAAAACAGCATATTGCAGATGAGATTAAATGTATTGCCGAATTAGTTGGTGCAACATTTGAAATAGAGTCAGAGTATCCAGAATGGCCATACAATCCGAATTCACAAATTCGTAATTTATTTGAAAAAGTGCATCAAGAAAAATACAATAAAGATGTTGAAATCTTCGCTGTACATGCAGGGATTGAATGCAGTGTATTCGTTCAAAAGATGCCTGAATTAGATGCGATTTCATTCGGTCCAGATATATTCAACGTCCATACTCCAGATGAACATATTAGTATTTCTTCTGTTGTGAATAACTGGGGATTCTTCGTTGATGTAATGAAGGGTACGAAAGAATTAGCTAAGTAATAATGATGAAATGAAAAATAGCCTATAAAACTTTATAGGCTATTTTTTTGTATAGAGTTTTATTAGAAATTCGTTTTTATGTAAGTATTTAATTTTTGCTTTTATTTATAAAAGAGATTGTACCAAAGATTGCTCCGGATATCGCTCCGATTAAAGTCGTAAAAATTGCACTCCATGCTGCAAATGACATTCTTACACCTCCAAATAATAAATTATTGTTTCTTAGCCTTTTGAATAGAAATGATAATTGCGACAACTATTAAGAATATAAGAGGAGACCAAGAAAAAAAAGACATGTAATATTCTCCTTTCAATATTAATTTTAAACCTTTATATAAATAAATTATCGCATGTTCAAAGGGTGAACATATAGAATATGCAATATTGCATATCGAATTGCAGGACATAACGAAGTGAAAACGGTTCGTGAATAAAAATGATAATTTATAAAGAAAGTAAGGATTTTTTCTAACCTTAAAAAGGCAAACAATCAAAAAACTCCTCTATCTTATATAAGGTAGAGGAGTTTTTAAAATGGTTGTTGTTTAAGAAAAATAGTATTCAATATTTATTTACTGGTGAGATAAACGTAAATTATTTTGAGATTTTAAAGCTGCCCCCATAATAATAATTTTCTCCAAGTTTCATAACAGCTACATATGTTCCTGGATTATAAGCCTTAGTAATAGGTGTTACAAATCTACCATAATTATGTTTCAAACCCGAGTCATAAATGGTTTTATATCTATGCAAGTTTATTTCATCATTTTCATTTCCACTCAATTGATATATTTTTACAATACCAGTATCTTTACCACCAGTAAATATAGTAACATCGAATGTATCTCCATGTTTTAAGTCACCAACTGCTAATTCTTCTATAAAATCTGCATTATGATGTAATAAAAAATAGCTTTGCCAACGCCAATTATCTGAAAATCGTGATTCTGTTTGTGTAAGTTGCGATTCAGCAGACACAGGTGGGAGCGTACCAATTGTATTCGAAAATAAAAATCCTCCAACAGTCAATGCACCAATAATTGTAGATTGCCTTAAAAGTTTCATGTTCTAAACCTCCTATTTACTTAAGGATTCAGAAATCGTTTTGTGAAAAACTAGCTGTGAAATCTAATAGATGATAATATCTTTTATAATCATATTAACATTTATTGATTTATCAGACAAATTAAAATGTAATAAGATTATATCGAGGAAGTTACGGCTAATACAGGAAAGAAGTTAGATGTATAGTTAAGAAATCTTTATCATATGTAATTGGGATTTGTTATTTGAAAACTCGATTGTTTTAATGTTTAAATTTCAATTCAACTTTAAGTTTCAGTACATAATTTTACAATTTGACTTATGTAATTTATCACGTTATGATTTTTTTATTATAAAAGAAAGGCTTGAAGACAATGATTCGTCGTTTGAGAAAGCTAAAAAATGTAGCAGTCGTAGTAAGCTTCTAAGTAAATTGCAAAAATCTACACTACTTAGAAGCGAGGAATAAAGTTATGAAGCATCCATTATTTAATCATTGGTCAGAAACAAAGTATATAAAAGATATAGTAACAAATCCACTCATTGAAGTAGGAGAGTACTCCTATTATTCAGGTTATTATGGTCATCAAAATTTTGAAGATGGCTGTGTAAAGTATTTGTGGGGGGATGCTAAGTCTCGAGCGCTTTTCAATCCAATTGAACAAATGGGATGGCATCTTGATAAACTCATTATTGGGAACTATGTTTGTATTGCCAGTGGAGTAGTCATTTTAATGGGTGGTAATCACAATCATCACTCAGAATGGATTACAGTATATCCATTCGCTGAGCAAATTGAACATTCATATGAACCGAAGGGCAATACAATTATAAAAAGTGATGCCTGGATTGGAATGAATGCTATTATTATGCCTGGCGTTACAATCGGTGAAGGTGCAATCGTTGCAGCAGGATCTGTCGTAAGTAAAGATGTTCCGCCGTATACAATAGTGGGTGGAAATCCTGCTAAGGAAATAAAGAAGCGGTTCACAGATACAGAAATGAATATGCTAATGGAGATGCGTTGGTTTGATTGGGATAGAGAAGTAGTTAAAAAGGCAATTCCTTTTTTATCTAGTTCATCTATTGAATTATTATATGATTTTTATTACAAAGAAGTAAAAAATAGATAGATCTGTGAGGAAAACTACGTCCGATATAGGACGTAGTTTTTTGTAGTAAAAAATTAATAGTTTAGATTATGAAAAGTTTATCCCGGATTAATAGATATCCCGATAGATAAGGGTTAATAATCAGTTGGGAAGGGATGCAACCTCTACTGATTAAAGTTTCACTTTATATTTGGTATGAGTATAGCAAGTAGGTTTTCATGTTTTGTTCATGTGAAATATTTTTATTTGTTTATTTATCCTTCTCTATTTTAAAAATCTCCTATGGAATTTAATTGAAATCGAAAACCACATAGAAATAACAATTACGTTGTGAGCTATTGTATAGTATAGATATGGTTCATAATAAAGGGGGAATACATATGTGGAAGCGATTTGTAGCGATTGGTGATAGTTTTACAGAGGGGATAGGGGATGAAGTTGAGGGAATAGCATTAAAAAGCTGGGTAGATCATTTTGTTCAACTGTGTGTAAACGATATAGAATATGCCAATTTTGCAAAGCGTGGGTTAGTAACGCAAGAAATTCGCTCACAGCAATTGGAAAAAGCGTTAACTTTTAATCCAGATTTGGTTAGTCTCATTGCAGGTGCAAACGACGTTTTAAAAGGACGTTGGAATCATAATGCATATAAGAATGATATGGAATTTATGATAAATACATTAAGTAAAACAGGTGCTGATATTATGATAGCAAATCTTCCGGATTTTACAGTAAGGCTTCCTTTCGCTTCTGAAAAAAAACAAATAATAAAGGAACAATTATTAGAGGCAAATGATGTTATACGTTCACTGAGTAGAGAGTATAAGCTTCATCATGTTGACTTTTGGAGTCATCCTTTAGTTAATGACAATACGCTTTGGTCTAAGGATTTAATTCATCCAAACTCAAAAGGATATGTAAAAGTTGCTGAATTGATTTTTAGTAGTGTGCTTGTACAGAAGACAGAATAATAGTTTGCAATGTAACGAATACCATATTAATTGTATTAAGCTATGTTTTTTAGTAAATGGAGAGAACTAAAAATTTAGCAAACAAAGCGTATCTACGCTATATTTCTACAGAAGTGTACAAATGCAGAATCATAAAGAAAGATCACTTATGGAAATAGGTGGTCTTTATACGTTTTTATAACTAAATTAATATATAATATATTGTTAAAAATTTCGCATTACATGTAAATTAAGTTCTCTTATAGAAAAACGGATTTTAAATTATCTTAAAATATATTATATTTTACCCCCAATTATGAATAATGTGTAATTTTTCGAAGTATAAATGTC
>NZ_QNUD01000057.1:0-2378 GCF_008042405.1 Bacillus sp. SH7-1 | reverse complement strand
TTAGCCGCTCATTTGCGACTCCCTTATGTTAACATCTTCGTTAGTTAATGTCAACTAAGTTTTTCATTTTGTTTATCGCATTCTGCGTTATTGCATCGGCGACTTGTTCTATATTACACCTCTAAGTAGTAATCGTCAATATGTTTTTATAAAAAACTTCATTTTTTTATAAACCCATTCACATACCTCTTCTATAAGAATATATAAGCAACCCATAAAATACTCTATGGGTTGCTTTCCATCATAAAAACTATTGTTCTTTTGAAGGTACCGAACAACTTTCATCCGTACAAGACATATCGCTTCCACCTTTTGAAGAAAGCTCTTGTAACTTAGGTACAGGATTCTCTTCTTCCCACACTTGCTGAAGTGCACCAACAAAAGTCTCAAGTGGTTGCGCACCCGAAATAGCATACTTTTGATTAATAATAAAATAAGGTACTCCCGAAATTTGATATTGCTGTGCAATCGATTCATCAATTCTAACATCATTGGCATACGCATTTTTATCGTTAATAACACTTAAAGCTTCTTGCTTATCTAAGCCTGATACTTCAGCGATAGTAGCAAGAGTATCCACATCACTTAAATTTCTCGATTCAGTGAAGTATGCAAAAAGTAGATTTTCCGTAATCTCTTTTTCTTTCCCTTGATTCTTTGCAAATTTCGCAAGACGATGCGCATCAAAAGTGTTCGTCGGCTTCATCTCATCAAAATTAAAACTTAAACCCATACTAGCTGCATGATTGCCTAGTTGCACGTTATTACGTTTAGCTTCTTCAATACTAATCCCATACTTTGATGCAAGTACTTCATTAATACTTGTTCCAGAATAGATTGGAGCATTTTGGTCTAATTCAAAACTTTTAAACTCAACTTCAACATCCTTCTTATGCGGAAATTGCTCTAAAGCCATTTCTAATCTACGTTTCCCAATATAGCAAAATGGACATACAAAATCTGACCATACTTCAATTTTCATAGAAACACCTCATTAACATGTAGTTTCCAATCATTGTAGCACTGACACTAAGAAATTCAAAAATTTATGCTTCAAGCCTTATATACTGAAACCTAAAATGAATTTATAAATAGAAAAACGATAATCAAAAGTATTACCTTCTGATTATCGCATATGTAAATCTAATTATGCTGGAATATATCTCCCTACGAACTTCCATACGGTATTCCAGTATGTATTTGAATCTATCTTCTCAGCTTCTCCATGTCCAGCACCTGAAACAATTAATTTCTCTTTTTCTACTTTTGCAGCGTTATACACTTCATCTAACATTTCAAAAGGAACGAATGTATCCGCATCCCCGTGAATGAAGAGCATCGGTGTTTTACTTTTTGCAACTTGTTTAATAGCTGAAGCTTCTTCTAAATCATATCCAGCTCTTAATTTTGTAACTGTATTTGCCGCATTCATAACAGGAAACTTCGGCAAATGGAATAGATCTTTTAATTGATAAGTAAATTCATCAACAACAGTTGAGTATCCACAATCTTCAATAATAACTTTAACATTAGAAGGTAAATCTTCACCTGAAGTCATCATTACAGTTGCCCCGCCCATTGAAACACCAAAGAGTGCTATTTCGGCATTAGGGTCTTTCTTTACAATTTGTTGAATCCAAATCAAAATGTCTTTACGGTCATGCCAGCCCATACCAACATAATCTCCTTCACTATTTCCGTGCCCACGAAGATCTGGTGCTATGACATTATAGCCTTGTTCATAAAAGTTACGAATATATTTCGTCATTTCTGATGCCCTACCATTGTATCCATGAACTACAATTGCCCATTTATGACTCGATTGTTCATTCATATATTCATAACCTGTTAAATTCAGTTTATCGAAAGAACGCATAGTTAATGTGTTAGGCTTATACTTTGATACGAAGTTCGCATTCTTTTCTTCATTTGTAGCCAATACATCTCCCGATGCATTTACCGTTTCTACTAAATGAGGATTATCTTGCAAAAATTCTTTTTCTTGTTTCGCATTCAACGCATAGTTATAAAAATAATTCCCAACTAACATATACACAATCGCTAGAAGGACTAAGACTACTATAGTAATTATACCTATCTTTTTCATATTATCTCCTTTTTAAAAATTAAATCTCCCTATATTAAAGTACTTCAAAAAATAACTGTACTATTTTAACACACCGATAGATTGCTTCCGCAAAAAATAAAATAGAAAATCTTAAACTACACATCGAAAGTGATGAAAGAAATTGAATATAAGAGAATTAAAAGAAGAGGGATCACTTAAAATGGTACCTTGAGGTTAATACAAAGTTATAAATACAAAAAAGACGAGTCATTCTGACTCGTCTTAAAGTTGCTTGGCGACGTCCTACTCT
>NZ_QNUD01000056.1:0-8005 GCF_008042405.1 Bacillus sp. SH7-1 | reverse complement strand
TCTGTTACTTTTGGTGTTTCTGGATTAGTTTGAGCTTCCAGTTCTTCTATTGATTCTTCTTTACCTTGTTCTTCCATTTCTGTTACTTCGTGAATTTTTATATTTGTAATATCATAACCATTAACTTTCGATTGATATCCTGTTACTGGTTGTTCTTTTACTTCATACGTATAAACTTTTCCGGCATTATCAACTGCTGCTAACTTTCCAAACTCATATTTCCAATCATTTGCTGCCGTAACTTCTTTCGTTGCAATGACTTTACCATTTTGCAGTAAATCTACTTTAATCGTTTTTGGGCGATCGTTTACTTTGTCGCCTTCCCACGTTTTCGTTCCTGCAACAGATGTAGTTTTCAACTTATTTGGAACCATAAGTTTTATTCCGTTTGTAGCATCCGTCTTAATTGTAAAAGGAATTTTCGCTTGTGAATCAAACTCTACATAGTTCGGAGCTGAAATTTCTTGTACGTAATAATTACCTGGAGCAAGGTTTGGTGCTTCAACTATTCCGTCTTGATTTGTTGTATAGGAATCACCAATTTGCTGACCTGACTCTGTGTACAATTTAAAAGAAACGTTTGGGATAACCTTCTCCTCGTCTCCTTCAATATGCTTAAGAATTCTTAGCGTTCCTTTAGAAGGTAAATCACCTTGCGCACCACCACCTGCATTTATATTTTTAACACTTGCATTCTTTGAAATAGTTACTGGTGGCTGATTTAAAATCTGGTAATCAATTGTATAATCATTATAAAACTCATCTTGATTCATTCCGCTATCAGTTATAATCGAGCTATATCGAATACTGATACCCTTACCACTTACCTGATCCTTATAACCTCTAAGGGAAAAAGAGTTACCGTTAAACGTAATCGTACCATAACCTTGATCGATAAATTGTTGTGGAGTTACCACAGTATTTCCAACTATTATAATAAATCCATCCTGCTTCAGCGTTTGACCTGATTGTAAAGTATCAGTCAAAACAATATCAGCACCTAACTGTTCCTTGTTACTACCAGTGTTTATATTCACCTCCCATTTCACCTCATTGGGAGCGTCTGGGTAAATTTCACCTGTTTTGTAGCTAAATGCTGATGGACCCGTCGATTCTGTGGGCCCTTTAATTGTTACCCTTTGAGTTGCTAAACCTGTACCTAAATTTGTATCAACTGGTATCGTTTGATTCACTCCTACATTACTAGTTGCTTTGAATTCGAAATACAAATAGCCTCTAATATTTTGAAGTTTCTCAACCATATCATTAAATTTACATACCACATTAGTTGTTGTTACTTCGCAAATACCAAAACTAATACCCGCATCATTCTTCAAGTCAATTCGTTTACTATACCCTGCTAGTTCTGCAGGTAGTGTTAATATTAGCGTATCTCCGGCCTTCATTTGATTTCCAGATTTATCACTAAAACCTACTCTTATTCCCGATCGTTCTCCATAATTTAATTCCGTTTTATCGAATGTAAAACTATCAACAAATCCTGTTGCGTTTAATTCTTGAGCATGCCCTACGATAGGCGTAAAAACTTGTCCAATCATAACAGTAAAAATAAAACAAATTACAGATATTCTTTTTAAATATGTACTCATAAAGCCTCCAATATTCATTGTTAAACTTGTAATCGTGAGATCCATTCCACCCAAAATACCCCTTAAACTAAGGGGGTACGGACTAAAGATTATTTGCAGCATCAAACCATCGTTAGTTCTACAACATAAAGTAATAAACAACACAATTCATTAACTATATTGTGTTCATTCCTACTTTTTTCGGGCAGCCAACAATAAATACTATTCCTAATAAAAATACATTACAAGACTATTCATTTACATATTAATTTGTTACTATATTCATGCTACCAAAATATACTAACTGACCATTTTATTCATAAGGTCATCTGATGACTGACTTTCTTTATCTTTCAGCGATAATTCTCCTTTCATAACTTCATTCCACTCTTACTAAAATTATTATCTCAATATCTATAAATCCCCCCTGAAAAATCCATTAAACCCTTATTTAAAGCGGTTTATATACATTTATAAACAAAGTCAATACCTCAAAAAGTATTTTTACATAATAATAAAAGAAGATTTAAATAGAAGATTTATACCATTTTTTCAATCGTTTTTAAAAAAATAAAGCTATCTTTTCGTATTAGAAAAGATAGCTTTATCTGTATAGACAACCGCTCTACCACTTACTTTTTGGCGCCTTTCAACGACTCTCTCAGCACAAATTTTTGTAATTTCCCACTCGCATTACGAGGCAGTTCATCCACAAATAAATAATGACGCGGACGTTTATAATCTGCTAATTCGTCACTTTCTTTACAATACGTTTCTAAATCAGCCTCTGTAATATGTTCATCTTTCTTTACAACAACTGCTACAACACGTTCTCCCCATAATTCATCTGGCTCACCGAGCACTGCAACATCTAATACACCAGGATGACTATGAAGGAAATCTTCAATTTCACGAGGATAAATATTAACTCCGCCGCTAATCACCATATCATCAACGCGATCTGCAACGAATAAATAGCCGTCTTTATCGAAGTAGCCTAAATCACCAGAATGATACCATCCTTTATACATCGATTTTGCATTTGCTTCTTCACGGTTATGATAGCCAGCCATCATAGTTGGGCCTCGTAAAATAATTTCTCCTACTTCATAAGGAGGCAATACGTCATCTGGTTCTGCCGGTGCATCATCGCTTGGTTTTACAATTCGAATTTCATGACTAAAGCATGGTGTTCCCGCTGAACCTGCTTTCGTAATTTGATCTTCTTCTACGAGAAAAGCAACTACAGGTCCCATTTCTGTCATTCCGTAAATTTGTACAAGATCAATATAAAGACGTTCTTTACATTCCTTTACTAGCGCTGGAGCCATCGCCGCTCCTCCATAAACACCAATCTTCATCGAAGTTAAATCGTACTGCGTTAAATCTTTTTGCAGTAACATATTCCACATCGTCGGTGCCGCAAAAAACGTCGTAATCTTCTCTTCTTGAATGGTATGTAATACTGTTTCTGTATCAAAATGATGCAAAATAACATTCTTTCCGCCAACTTGAATGCGCGGAATAATCCCAGCATTTAACTCACCGCAGTGATATAAAGGCGCAACTACAAGCCCAACACTATCTCTGTTATATTTTATGAAATACGTACAGATCATACTATGCTCAGTCATTTCACGATGACGATGTAATACGCCTTTCGGATGACCAGTTGTACCGCTCGTATAAAGCATCGAACAATAATCCATTTCATCAATTTCGATATCTATTTTCTCAGAAGATGCTGCATTCACTTTTTCATGGTAGGAACTTGCATAAGAAGGTGTATCATCTTCTACATACCAAAAAGACGAATTTGGAAAATCTCGTTCAATGATAGCGACAGTTGATTCAACTGCTTTTTCAAAAACAACGACTTTGGAGGATGCGTCCTGGAGAATATAAGATACTTCTTTTGCTTTTAAGCGGAAATTAATCGGGTTAAAGATCGCTCCAATTTTCGCACAGGCTAAGTAAACGTTTACAAATTCACGGCAGTTATATAAGTAAACAGATACCGTATCGCCCTTTCTTACCCCTTCTTCTAATAGAGCGTGCGCCGTTTTATTTATTTGCTCATCCCACTGTTTATACGTCCAGCGAATATTTTTTTCTGGTTCCACTAACGCCTCTTTATTCGGATACTTACCAACAGATAAATCAAATATTCTCCCTATCGTCATGTACATGCCAACAATTTCCCCCTTTTCTCTTTCATAAATCTATCATTTCGTCCATAAGTAGACATTGTCCTCTAATGATTTGACTAATTTTTCTGATTATTATCGACATAGTTTTACAAACAGCGTTGCTAAATGGTAAATGAAATTATATCGGCAATTTTCCGGATATATCGAACGTAACCTGAAATATATCAGCGATTTTCAAAATATATGGACCGTAACTCCATTTATATCAGCGATTTTTCAATTATATCGACTTACCGACAAAAACTGACAATATAAAGTGAAACTTTAATCAATTCTCACCAATCGGGCAGTTACGGGCAACTGATATCCTGGGAGTTTTACTATCCAGCAAATAGCAGGATAAAAAAGAGACTGTCCCGATTTGGAACAGCCCCCTTCTTCTTAAACAAATAGCTCTTCTAAAATTTTCAGTTTGTCTTCTGTATATTTTACGAAGCCATCGTTATATGATTTTGGATCTTTCGGATTTGCGAAGTGCGTAATTGCTCCCGTCTTCGGGTGAACAAATTTACTTGATGCCCCACAACCAAGTCCGATAATCGATTGTACTTCTTCCATAATGACAATGTTGTAAATACTTTCTTGCGTCGGCATTGCATACCCAACGTTCTCTAAGTTACCTAAAATATTCTTTTGACGATATAGGTAATATGGTACGTAATTATGCTTTTGCGTCCACTCTTCTGCTTCGTGCATCATCGCTGTAATTTCTTCGCGACCTGCTACTTTATATTTACGTTTGTTTTGCGTCATTTCAGAAGCACGTTTAAATGATAACGTATGAACTGTTAATGATTCTGGCATTAACTTTTCTGTTTCATCTAACGTATGCTTGAAGATATCTAGCCCTTCACCAGGAAGACCAATAATTAAATCCATATTAATATTGTTCATTCCCATTTCACGAGCTAAATGATACTTCTCAATTGTTTCTTCTACAGTATGGTGACGTCCAATTGCTTTTAGTGTTTCTTGATGGTATGACTGCGGATTAATACTAATACGGTCAATGTTCCATTTATTTAACACTTCTAACTTCGCTGGCGTAATTGTATCTGGGCGACCTGCCTCAACTGTTACTTCACGCACATTTTTCACATCTGGGAACGCTTCATACATTTCTTCATACAGCATATCCATCTCTTCTGCTGTAATACTTGTCGGTGTACCGCCGCCGTAATAGATCGTCGTAACTGTTACACCTTTTTCTTTTAAAAACTTACCAATTTCACGAACTTCATAATGTAAACCACCTAAGAATGAATCAACAGAACCTTGGCGTCCGTTAATTGCATACGCCGGGAATGTACAGTATGCACACTTTGTTGGGCAGAATGGAATACCGATATAAATACTTACTTCCTCTTTCAAACGGTATAAATCCGGAACAACCGCTAATTGGCAATCAACAATACGCTGAAGAAGTTCAATTTTTTCTTCATGAATTAAATAGCTTTCACGAAGTTCTTGATGTGCTTCTTCTTTTGACATACCATTTTGAAGCATTTTATGAAGAAGTTTTGTCGGACGAACTCCCGTTAAAATACCCCAGCTTTGTTCAAGCCCTGTTAACTGCTGAAGAACAGAAAGATATACATAAGAAACAACGTGTTTCACTTGCTTCATACGCTCTTTTTCATCTGTAAAAGCAGATAAATCTTTTGCGAATGTTTCTTCATACACATTTCCAGTCGCAACATCTGTTAAACGAGCAGATGCCTTCACATTCTCTTCAATGTGTATATCAACGATAAGATTTGCTTCCTCTTGTTCAAATCCAATCGTACTATCTTCAAAAAATAAGCCGCCAATATTTTGTAGCGGACGTAAAAAACGATCATCTTGTAACGTTTTAATTGAAATTAACAACATTATCACCTTTTCATTTGCAAACTCTCTTTAGTTTACTTGAAGGGCGTTTGCAGGTCAATACAGAAGGTTTTACCTTATTTTAATATCCTACTTAAAACAAACTGAATATTGATTTTTAACGAACTTTCTCTAGTTGTATAGACATTGTAATATACTCTTGTTACAATCTAGAACGTATTAATACTTGCTACTAATTTAAATACATACAAAGGAGGACTCTTAACACGCAATAAAGACTATCACGTGTTAAAACAACTATGAAAAAAAAGTTTTACAACATTTTAGCATTATCTTTGGCATTTCAAGCATTTGTAGCACCTACCCATTCATTCGCAGAAAGTATAGAGAAAACTGCGGAATTGTCTATGGATGAACAAGCTTTAAAAAGCATTGAAGAACATGCAAAACAGCATAGACATGACGAAGAAAACGACCTTGAAATCTCGGGTGAATATCTTCTCCATTTATCAACAAAACTTCCACTATACGATTCAAACGACTTAAAAACCAAGACAAATATTGAAATTGCTGAACCAGTAGTAAAGGCAACGAAGAAAAAAGGGAATGCCTATTATATACAAACTACATTTGGTTCTGGCTGGGTTAATAAGGAAAGTAATAGTTTAGAAGTACAAGAGATTCATAAACTCTCTAGTCAAAAATTAATTGTAAAAGAAGAAACATCAGTATATTCATTCCCTTTCCAATCGTTTAAAGAAGAAACGAAATTACAGCCACAAACAGTAGCTCCTACTGAACAAGCTGGAAATTGGTTTAAAATTCAAATAAACGGAACTGAGAAATGGATTTATGCTCCTTCAGCTGCATTTGAAGGTACGAAAGCATCATTATTCGAAAAGCCAAGTACTACCCAAAATAGAAGTGCAACATTTTTCAAAACACCATCTAATTTACCTACAAATAATATTTATGGTGTTACATTTAAAGAAATGATCGTACCAAAAGGTAATGAAAACATTCGTCCTGGCTACGCAATGGAACCAAAATACATAACAATTCACGAAACTGCTAATACAAGTAAAGGTGCGAACGCTTTAAATCATGCGAAGTACTTAGATAATCAAGCCCGCGGAAATACTGATCGTTCAGCATCTTGGCATTTCACAGTAGATGACAAAGAAATTTATCAACATTTACCATTAAATGAAGTTGGTTGGCATGCTGGAAATAAAACCGGAAACTATGAATCTATCGGTATTGAAATTGCTGTGAACAGTGATGGGAATTATGCTAAAGCGGTAGAAAACGCACGAAAATTAGCAGCTTATTTAATGAACGAATTAAATATCTCCCTCGATCACGTTCAAAAACATCAATTTTGGAGCGGAAAAAACTGCCCTGCATTTATGATTCAACGCGGACAATGGGATGCTTTCTTAAAAGGCACGAACGCTTACTATAATGAACATCGTAAAGATGTTATTCCGCCGCCAGAAGTCCCTCATGAAAAAGACGACATTACAGGTGGATGGTATGAGCAAGACATTCGTCAGTTAGCAGCTAGAAAAATCATGTTCGGTGACGGAAATGGTTCTTACTGGCCAAATCGTCTTGTCACACGAGCTGAGTTTGCAAATTTAATGTCGAGAGCTTTAAAATTACCTGCTGGAAATGCTAAATTTACAGACTTAAACGAAGCACATCCATCTTTAGTGGATGGAATTAAACGTGCTGCTAGTGCAGGTATCATTAGTGGTCGTGGGAATAATAAATTTGATCCCAATGCTACAATAACACGTGATGAAGCTGTTATTATGATTGACCGTGCATTAGAATATAACTGGATTTATAGAAAAGAAGTGAAATTACCATTCATTGACCAAAACTTAGCATACGATAAAAAAGCATTACAAAACGTTTATGCATATGGAATTGTGAAGGGTAACGAACGGAATGAATTCGTACCAAAAGGCACAGCAACACGCGCTGAATCAGCCGCATTTTTAAATCGAATGCTTAAAGTGATTGAAGCTTAAACAACAAAACTAAAAGGCATAAGAGAAAACATTTCTCTTATGCCTTTTATAAATTTTATAAAACTATTAGCTATTTTTAATCATAAATCTAAGACGTATTCCTAATAAAACAAGAGCAAAACCAATGAATGGTAGATAATTCATATCATGTCCTGTGGCTGGAAGACGTTGTCCATGAGATGCACCTTGTCCGTTTTCTGGTAAGGTAGGTTTTTCTATATCTATGTTTTCCATTCCTTCACTTGGCTTCTCTGTTTCCTCACCTGATGTTCCTGTCTCTTCACCTGGTTTCTCTATTTCTTCACCCGGTTTTCCTGTTTCTTCACCCGGTTTTCCT
>NZ_QNUD01000055.1:0-60662 GCF_008042405.1 Bacillus sp. SH7-1 | reverse complement strand
GATGCATATAAAGGAGAAGCAGGCGACTGCTAATCTAGTGTATGAAAAGTAAATGGGATAACAACAGGTTCTTCAAAAGTTCAAATTAGAAAATTAGCCCTGTTGTTATCCTATTATCTTATGGATTTAAAATGTGGATAAGTTTTTTCTCAACTATTACATTTTGGGAGGACAGTGAAATTGAATAATTATATGAAACCTTCAAATAAGAGACTTGAAAATACATCAGATATTTTGGTAGGAGATATTAAATTTGCTGAAGAGTGCCATCTTATAAGTAAATTAAATCGTCCTAAACCTTATATATATTGTCCATTAATGATGACAAACAAACAGGAAAAATATTGATTAATAATCAGTGTAGTTAGGAGGGGGAAATATGTTTTATTATCGATTTTATGGCTTGAAAATTGCTAGTGAAGTTGCATTACCTGTAGGAGTAATCAATCATATTAATTTAGAGGAAGAAAAGGAGATTGATCTATTCTTTAAGATTGATAAAGAAAAGGTATTAGATTTACCATTTAAAGAGTTTGATGACTATGTTAATCAAGAGCACCATAGTAAACATACGTATGTAAATTGTTTAACTGGTAAATATGAAATCTTAGCAGATGGTAAGAGTGTAAACTTTATACGATTTACCTACTGTAGTTCAGAACAAGATATAGCAGCTTGTTTTGTTGGAATTGTCTTACCTTATATATTACAAGTTAGAGGAATTGTTCCTATACATGCTAGTGGAATAACTCATGAAGAAGGGGCCTGGGGATTTATGGCTGGTCCAGGAGTTGGGAAATCAACCATTCAAATTGCTTTAATGGAGAAAGGAATGCAATTCTTTACAGATGATGTGATGCCTCTTTCTATAGGAGAAGATGTAGTTTTAGTTCATCCAGGTTATGCAGCTTTAAAATTGGATGAAAGTTCTATTTCGATAGCCTCACAACAAACATTCATTAATGAAGATTCACTCGCTGAAGGGGCAACAAAACAAGTGTATTCATTAGACGAAACTAACGCATGTAAAGACACAAAAAAATTAAAAGGATTATTTCTACTTAAACCGTATAACGATTCTGTTGGTGATATTAAAGTAAAGCAATTACAAGGACATGAAAAACTGATTCATATACTTGCTAATACATTTACTTTAGGAATTATTAATCCAGAAACGACAATCCAGTATATGAGCACTTTTTCTTCTTCCATATTTAAAGAAATACCAGTATACAGTCTTGAATATCCAAAAGAGTTTTCATATTTAAATGAAGTGTGTGATCAAGTGATTCAAACAATAAAATTTGGAGATTTAGGTGGTGATCATAGTGTTGCATGAATTTACAGATAGTATAGCAAGCATGAATGCTATACCTGTTGGATTAGTTTTCTTAGTTGTTGCAATTCTTTTAGGGAATAAATATTTTAAATATCAAAAAGTTGTAAACCAATTGGAAGAGTATGAAAAAACGAAAATGAGGATAGATTCTGGAGAAAAAATGGTAGTTTTTATTATTGATTCATTTAAGTGTACTTCGTGCATGCAAATTTTTGCAAAGGTTAAAAATATTGTAGAGAAGGCAGGATTACCATTTGTAGCAATTGATTCTCGTTCACAACAAAGTTACGTATCACATTCTGACGTTCCTGCGTTACTTGTATTTCATGATGGACATAGTGTGAAGAACTTTGATCCGATGCAAGAAATACAAAAAACAGATTTAGGGCAATATGAATCTTTTATTAAAGAGGTGAAAAAAGAATGGAAGAATCTTTAAGTATTAGTTTGCAATATGCAATTCGTTTATTGAGTTTAATAGGGGCTATTGTTTATTTTAGAAGCTCGATTGGAAAATTGAAGGATGTATATGCGTTTAAAGTAATTATTGAAGATTATAAAGTATTTCCAAAGTTTATGATTCCTTTTATAACAATAATAGTACCAGCTATTGAGGTCGCGGTAGTAGTAGGGCTTTTTATCGGTGGATCTAACATTTTTACTGCTGCTTTAATTGGTGCGTGTATGCAATTTTGTTTCGCCTTGCTAATGGCGATCAAGGTTAATCAAGTACAACCGAATGGTTGTGGATGTTTTGGTCTTCATTCAGCGGAAAAAATCACGATGAAACATGTATCTCGAAATGTTGCGATGTTTGTTATGTTTGGTATTCTAGTTTTGTTTCCTGACACTTATCTCGTTTAAGGAGAGACGTATATGTTTAAAAGAATGAAAATTCAGAAAGAAGATATTTATGCAGTGAAATGGATTGTGAAAACAATTTCTAAGGAATGGAAAACAGCTTTAATTGTCTTACTCTGTATCGGGGTTACGAGTTTACTTGGGCCGTTATCACCGCTCGTTTTAAAAGAGATAATCGATCATGGTTTGCAAGGAAACAGTGAATACTCTTTAACGGTACTTTTAATGGCTTTTGCGTTATTGCCACTTTTATTTGGAATCGCGAATCTCTTATTACGGTACTTCTCAAGCTCCTTATCAGAGAAAACATCTAATATTTTGCAGTTAGAAATGTATAACCGAGTGATGGATAAATCAATGAATTTCTTCATTAGTAATAAGAGCGGTCAAGTTTTGCAGCGTGTTTTACAAGAGCCGGGAGAAGTGAATTCACATTTATCGACAATTACAACCCAATTTGCTTCGAAAATATTTTTACTAAGTACAACATTATTTACAATGTTTATGCTTAGTCCTAGTTTAACATTTACATCATTGTTATTTGTTCCCTTAATTTTATTACCCAGTCCATTTTTCTCTCGTTGGACAGTACCTATAAATGTTAAATCATGGAATTATAGGGCGGAATCTATATCTAAAATTCAAGAAACAATGAATATGAATGGGATTTTTTTAATAAAGACGCTTGGAACACAAGAGACAGAACGAAACCATTTTAAAAAAATTATTACATCTATCTCAAAATATAACATTTTTAGCACAACTCTGATGGAAGGAATGGGAGCATTGACTAGCTTTCTGGCTGTATTTGCACCTATAGCAGTATTTTGGGTAGCTAGTACAGAGGTAGCAAAAGGAGAAATTAGTATTGGAACGGTAGTGGCATTTTCTACTTACTTAGTGCAATTATCAGATCTAACACAAACATTGGCAGGTGTATGGACAAGAATACCTGTTTTTATGAAAGCATTAAAGCGGTTGTTAGAATTTAGAGACAGTGAAGATGAAATAAAGTTTCCAAAAAAAGGATATGAAGGAAAAGAGATAAAAGGTGAAGTTCAATTTGATAATGTAGATTTTCGTTATGATGAGCAATCTAAAGTTTTAAATAATATGTCATTTCAAATACAGGCTGGTCAAAAAATTGCACTTGTTGGAGAAAGTGGTGGAGGCAAAACAACTATAGCTAATTTGATGAGTAGGCTGTGTGAGCCTACCACGGGTGAAATTTTCATTGATGGAGTTAATATTAAACATTTTGATAGGGAAACTTTTACTCGCTTAATAAGCTATGTACCACAAGAACCATTCTTATTCCATATGTCTATTCGAGATAATATTGCTTATGGATGTGGAGATGTAACAGAAGAGGCAATTATGGATGCTGCTAAAAAGGCATATATCCATGACGCTATTATGGAAATGGAAGATCAGTATGACACAATCGTTGGAGAGAAGGGGTTTAGACTATCAACGGGGCAAAAGCAAAGAATAGCGATAGCGAGAATCTTTTTAAAAGATAGTAGAGTTGTCATCTTGGATGAGGTTACAGCTTCATTAGATGCCTTTTCGGAGAATGCAGTAAAGAAGGCAATTTTTAATATTTTAAAAGATAGAACGGCTATTATTATTGCACATCGTCTTTCAACGATTACGGAATGTGATAATATCTTTTTACTAGATCAAGGAACAATATATGAGCAAGGAAATTTTGATACATTGATGCAAATAGATGGGAAATTCAAAGCACTTTATAATAGTCAAAATGAGAGACATACTATAAAAGTAGGATAATGAGGAGGAAAAAGAATGATAACATATGTGAAGAAAGACAGTGTGATTTTTACTGAAGTAGATGGAGAGGCAGTATTATTAGATACGAAAGCAGGCACATATTTTGGACTCGATGAAATGGGGTCTTTTGTTTGGAAACAAATTGAGAATAAGTTAAGTGCGGATGAGATTATTGAATTAGTAAAAAATAATTATGAAATAGATAGCTCGCAGCTAGACATTGTAAAAAATGATATTGGGAGCTTTTTGAGTAAATTAGAAGAGAAATCATTAGTCTATCAAGGTGATCAAAAATGATGAAATATATCCAGATTATTTATGAAACGTTATTAGTAAATTATTATCTAAAAAAATATGAGTTTGGTTATATAACCGAATTATACAGTTCGAAATATGGGCAATTAAATCAAGAAGGGGACATGGAGAAAGAGAAGTTAACACGATTATTAAACAAAATTGATAAAGTATGCTTTTGGTTTTTCGGAAATGCCCAGTGTTTACATCGTTCCTTAATTGGTTTTAAGTTAGTACGTAAATGGGGACTTCCTGCTGAATTAGTAATAGGGGTTAAAAAATTTCCTTTTGGCTCACACGCTTGGTTAGAACATGATGGATCAGTTGTAAATGATATACAAACTGTAAAAGAATCTTATATTGAGGTATTAAGAATAGGAGGCCAAAAATGAGCGGAATTACTGGTGTGTATTATAAAGAAAACCTCATCCCGGATCGGGCTACTGTATTGCGTATGATAAATGAAAACTTAACGAGAGGGAATGACTACGTACAAGTATATGTAGAAGAACAAATTGGTTTTGGCTTTAATGCGCTTAATTTAACAACCGAATCAATGAGAGAACGACAACCTTTTTCTAAAGAAGGAATAACGATTATGGCCGATGCAAGGCTAGATCGTAGAGAACGATTAGTTAATGAATTTAATCAAAGTGGTATGCATTCTTCCATTCAAGAAACAGATGTGGAGCTGTTATGGAAGGCGTATAGAAAATGGGGAATCGATTTTCCAAAATATATTTATGGAGAATTTTCCTTTGCTATATGGGATGCCAATGTAAAAAGATTACTTTGTGGCCGAGATTATTTAGGATTTAGACCATTGTTTTATAAATGGAATGGTAAAAACCTAGAGTTTTCTAGCATGTTAGAAGGACTTATATATGGTACAAATCATTCATTGAAATGGGACAGAGAATATTTTATTGAATACATTACAGAACAAGGATTTGTTAGAACAGATAAGACTCCGTATGAGGGAGTTAAGAGACTGCCAGCAGCGCATATTTTAATCCTGCAGGAGGGACGTTTAGAAGTAAAGAAATATTGGGATATTGAGCAAATTAAAAACATTGAATATTCAGACTCGAAAAGTTATGAAGAACGTTTTCGTGAAATCTTTTTCCAAGCCGTGAAAGATTGTATGCGATCGAATTCACCAGTATCAGTTGCTATGAGTGGTGGACTAGATTCAACGAGTATTTTCTCAGCTGGACAGTTACTAAACGAAAAAAATAACAAAACAGAATTTTTCCCTGTATCCCTTGTTTTCGATAAATACGCTTCAGATGATGAAAGGAAGTACATTGAATTAATAAATAAAAAATACAATGTTCGCTCACGTGAAATTGTAGCAGATGATTTATGGAGTTTTAAAAACTTCCCATATGATGCACCATCTACAGCAGAGCCATTTGTAAATGCTTCTACTTTTGGAGTACAAGAAAGTTTATATGCGAAAGCGAAGGAAGCAAATTCAAATATAATGTTAACTGGAGCTGGGGGAGATGAAGTACTTTCTGGAAGTAACTTAGTAATTTCCGATTATATTTGGAATTTCAAATGGGGGAAGGCAATTAGAGATGTAAAACAATTAGCGTATTTAAGGGAAGAGCCATTCTTTAAAAATCTTCTTCAATATGGAATCCATCCATTATTCAAAAAAGTACAGATGAACGCTAGCCCTTGGCTAGCGAAAGATATTCAAGATGCTATGACGGTTAAGGGGATTGCACGAGGAAGACTAGCAAGAGGGAAACAAGAAAATCAAATCACAACGAATATTACTCCTTTTATCGATCAATATATCGCAGCTCCACTAGGAATGGAGGCAAGACATCCGTTTCTTGATAGAGAATTAGTAGAATTCTTAATTGCTATACCAATGGAGCAAAAATTACAAGGATCTATTAAAAAATTAATATTAAAAAATGCTATGAAAGAAATACTACCAGAACCAATTCGAAAGCGAATTGATAAAACAGCTCACTACTCTGTAATTTATTCTGGTTTACAACGTGAATGGCCAGAAATGGCTAAAGCATATAGTAAAGGATATTTAGCTGATCTCGGATTGGTTGATCATGAGGGATTCAAAAAAGATCTTCATTTATGGAGACAAGGAGAAACGAATAACGTTGACTATTTGTGGACAATTGCAACATTAGAGTTATGGTTTTATAGATTAGAAAATAAGAAACCTAAAAAGTTACATGGTTAAAAATTTTCTGTATAAAGTTGAGAAAGTATTTAATTCATATATTCTTATTATTTAAAAATGTATATTGTTAGTAGAGAGAGAAAAAATCTAAGGCGAAGGGGTATATGATATGAACATTATTGAGATTGAAGGACTAGAAAAATCATTTGACCTTGGTGATAGTGAAACAAAAGTTTTAAAAGGAATAGATTTTCAGATTCAAAAAGGGGACTTTGTCTGTATTATGGGGGCGAGTGGATCTGGTAAAACGACATTGTTGCAGTTACTCGGAGGATTAGATTTACCAACAAAGGGTAACATTCGGATAGAAAATACAGAAATATCATCATTAAAAGAAAAAGAGCTTGCGTTATTTCGGAGACATAAAATTGGCTTTATTTTTCAACAGTTCAATTTAATCCCAGTTTTTAATGCGGAAGAAAATGTTGGTTTACCATTATTATTAGATAATGTATCTCAAAAAAAAGCAACAGTTACAGCAAAGCGTTTACTTGAGATTGTCGGTTTAAAGGGAAAAGAAAAATATCTTCCGTCTCAGCTATCAGGTGGTCAGCAGCAACGTATTGCAATTGCAAGAGCTTTTGCGAATGAGCCGGCTATTATATTAGCCGATGAACCAACAGGGGCTTTAGATTCTGAAAATAGCAAAAATATTATTGCTGCTTTGCGAAATGCTTGTGATGAGTTAGGACAAACCGCTGTTGTTGTTACACATGATCCATTTGTTGCTGCTCATGCAGATAAGGTGATTTTCTTATTAGATGGTCAGATTATTTATGAGCATGCGGAAAGTAAGGGGTGGAAATTCCGTAATATCTCTCAACAAGTTGCTCGTATTCAAGAAATTATGAATACGCACTTTAAGGTAGGAGGTAGGGACGATGCATTGGGCAATTAAGTATGCAGCGAAATCAATTAAACAAAATTGGTTAAGAAATATGTTAATTGCGCTTGGAGCGGCTCTAGGTGTTATGTTGGCAACTATGCTATTGCTTGGAAATCAATCTGTAGAGCAAACAGTTCATCAACAAGTAGTAAGCCGTTATGGTGATTATGATATGCAATTTGGGTATGTGAAAAATGATGCATACTTAAATGATGGAGAACTAAAAAAAATCGATAGTTTAGAAAACGCTGAAAAAATATCGAAAATATTAATTCCATATCCAATGCCAAACCAGCCAGAGCTTACTGGAAAACCATCGTATTGGGGAGTTGAAAAAGATTCTCCGGACATGCTTTCTTATAAATTGGCAGAAGGAAGATATCCAGAACAAGGAGCAGAAGTTGCTATTACAAAAGGATATGCTGAGCGGGAGCATATAAAGGTAGGAGAGGAAATAAAGTTACCATTTCCTCCACACGGTGAAAAGTCAGTTAAAGTTGTTGGGGTATTAAATCCTCCAGCAATGGCAGCGATGGGACATAGTGCTTATTTCCCTATTCGTTGGCTACAAGATGAATTACAGTTAAATGGAAAGTTCAATCTTGTTCAAATAAAAGTGTTTGATCCGAGTGTAAAAGGAATAATAGCTTCTAATTTAAATAAGAAGCTGGAAGATGTGAAAATTGATCAACGTACATATGTAGATAAAGCATTTGAGCGATTAAATGTCATGAAACCATTAATATTTAGCCTTGGTGGAATTGCATTATTCGTTGTAGCACTTTTAATTATGGGAAGCTTTTTCTTATCCGTTCGTAGCAGATTTAAGCAATGGGCACTTCTAAGAGCGCTTGGCAGTAATCCGAACCAAGTTATTATGGTTGTACTATTAGAAGCATTGTTTATCGGAGGTATTGGTTCTTTGGCAGGGGTAATTTTAGGTGCTTCTACACATCAAGTTACCGCATCCTTTATAAATCAATGGGTGAATGCTGAAAGTACAGGGAACGAAGTATTTGCTATCTCAGGAACGCTTTTACTTATTACCTTTGTCCTAGGAATGATTATGTCAGTAGTAGGAGCAATCATTCCGGCGTTTATGGTAAGAAAGATTCCACCAGTTCAAGCATTAAGACCTGGACTTCCAAGTGATCAAAAGAAGGAAAGAAAATGGAGTATAATTAGTGTTTGTATTTTATTGATCGGTACGTTAATTGGTCTGGGTGGATCATTTATTGAAAAATATATAGGATTTAATCCTAGTGCAATTGGGGCAATCTTTTTTGCAATTGGCTTATTGTTTACAATACCTTTATTTATTCGCGTACTTACTCCAATTGTTTCTAAACCGTTTCAAGCTATATTTCGTGTTGAAACGGCTATTAGTAGCCGAAATGTAGTACGTTATCGTCAAAAAGCTGCTGTTTCAGTTGCAATATTGGCATTTGGATTCATGCTGTCTCTTGTAGGTACAATGTACGTGAATTCTATGTATGAAGGCATGAAGCAAGGACTAGAGAAGAATTTGCCGGCAGATTTAGTAATCCGTGTTCCTGTTGAGGTACAGGAAACAGAATCATTACCTTTCAGCTGGTTATCTAAAGTTCAAAAAGTTAACGGTATAAAAGAAAGCGTAGGAATAGCTCCAGATTCTACATCTAAGTTAATTGATTATAACTTTAAAAAGGCAAACCAAGAGTGGTATGAGTTTATGAAAACTCGTAAACTTGATTATGAATTAATGGAAGTTGCAGGAGTAGATATTGTTGCATTCCAAAAAATTACGAGAATGAATGTTGTATCTGGAAGAGAATTGAGTACTCCATTAAAAAATGGAGAAGGAGTTATCACAAAAGAAACTGCTAAAAATTTAGGAATTAAGCTGAATGAGACCATTTCTATACAAGCAAAGGGAAAACAAGTACAACAGATAAAAATTGTTTCGATTATTGAAAAGGATTTACGTCTAAAGGGATCATATGTATTTGTAAATGAACAATGGGCTCAGGGTGAATTTAATCTAAAAGGATATGAATCTATTCAAATAATGACTGATTCAAAGGTTCCTTTTGAGAAAATAAAAGAAGGGGTAAAGAGCATTACAGGTGGAAGAGATAATGTAGAAGTAATTAATAGTAATGATCTTTTACAAGAACAACAACAATTGTTGTCACAAATGGTTACTTTAATTCGCTTACTAGTGGGTATTATTTTTGTTATCTCAGGAATAGGTTTAATGAATGCAATTGTAGCAAGTCTACATGAAAGACGTGCTGAAATTAGTATGATTCGTGCAGTAGGTGCGATACCGAAGCAAATGAGGAGAATTGTATGGTTGGAAGGGACGCTACTTGGAGCTATAGCAGGAGTTATTGGAATTGGAGGGGGGTTAATTTTTAGTTATATTGTTTTATCAGGACTAGAATTAACTACCTTTATTATTCCGTATGATCAAATTATTTTCCTTGCTATTGCAAGTATTTTACTTGGAGCAGGTGCAGCGAGTATTGCAGCATTCCAACTTCGTCAATTTAAATTAAGCGATACGTTAAAAGAACTCTCTGCATAAAATAGGCTAATAATATTTTGTTTAGACCGTATTTCAAATACGGTCTTTTTTATTTTTCACAAATATGTAAATCATAGGTTCGCGTGATGAAAAGTGAGGAGGAAATATTACTCAATAAAGCATATCCTTAGTTAAATTTGATATGTAAATCTTTAATTTATTTGTATTTTTTTTATTGTATTTAACTTCTATTAATTAACCAACAAAAAGCTATAAATTAAAGTTAGAAAATGAATAGCGGGGGTGAAAAAATAATGGAAAAGAACGAAATAAAGGTACGTATAAAAGAAATTTTCCCGAAAATTATTGGAATAGAACAATTCTCTCAAAAAAGAAAATGCGAAATATCATATAACATTTTAAAAACGAATGAAGATCTAAGTGTAGTGAATTTTGAAAGACAACTTAATATTCATATTAATGTATTGGTTCAATTACTATATGGGGTTTTCAAAAAGATAGATTTTCAAAAAACGTTAATAGTTCCTACGATTGTAATTTTAGATTCTTTAACTGTTACGAATGTAAATGAGCCTGGAGTATATATCGTTGACTTTGAGGGAGAGAAACTGGTTCGTATTGATGACGTTAAAAATTTAGAGAAAGAAAAAAATCATAACGCCTCATTAGCGATTGGTTACGCTATACAGTTAAATAATCTAGTACATGTTAGTCCGGCAGATATAGATATGAGAATAGAAGAAGAGCTTATGTATATGATTCATAGAATGAATGAATTGTTAAACATTCACGGTGAATTAACATGTGATTTTGAAGAGAATACTGTAAAAGAGTCTGGGTTATACCATTATAATTTATCAGCAATTTTTTTATACCAATGGATTATAAATAAATAATATAATAAGAGGAGAATGAATGATGAATCCAATATTGAGTGAAAAAGAAAAAGAAGTAGCTATTCTGGTATCTAAAGGTATGAAGGATAAAGATATTGCTAAAACATTGTATATTAGCCGAAGACGAGTTGGCGAAATTATAGCATCTATTAAAGAAAAGTGGAATATTAATCATCGTGTGGAGATTGGGATTTGGGCATATTACCACGGGTGGATTACGATAAATACAGTTAATGAAGTACATGATGATTCTAATATATATGCAAAAGCAATAAATCGCATCCCGTTATTTAAACATACTGGTGGATTAATAAAAAAACTTACTTGATTTATAAAAATCAAGTAAGTTTTTTTATTTTAAATTCATATTTTAGAACAAAATAAGGCCTCCTTTATTATAAGGAGGCTCGTTGAAGTATAGATGTTAAATTGTATGAGGTTTTGAAATTTCAGTTGGGACAGCGGGAGAATGAGGCTTTGGTTGTAGTTCTGCTAAATGAAGTGTTTTTGTATGTGTTGTCGTTGAGTGATTTGAAAAATTGTATGAGCTAATACAAAGTAATCCAATCAATAAAAACATGATACAAGCTTTAATTTTTAACATTTTCTCTACCCCTTTGAGTTGTTTTGTTAATTAAAATATAAATCAAAGGGGTAGTTAAAAAGAATAAGTAAAAATTAGTTAAATTTAAATGCATTATTTACATAAAAAATAGCTCTTATTTTACAACGTAAGTTAATAGAGTTATTTTATATCAATGCAACAATTTAAAGCCGTTTTATAATATTTAGCAGATTGTTTATATGCCCTAATGTCGTAATAATAATCTCCCAATTCGGTAGCCAGTTGTTTTGTACGAACATATTGATTTTTATCTATACCTAACTGAATTGTATTTTGCATTTCTTTTTCGTAACTATAGTAATCGCCACGAGTCTTAAGTATTTGTGCTTTGTACATATAAATTTCAACTTGTATTGAGGAAATATCATAAGTTTCAACAATTTGTAGAGCGGTTGACATATATTTATCTACTTGCTCCCATTCTTTTAATTCTAAATAAATTTCAATGAGACTTCGCAAAGCATATATTTTATCCATATGTTGATGTAAGCTTTCATTAATCTCAAGTGTATTATTAAAATGGTGAATAGCTTTTTCGTACTCTTTTAGTCCTTGGAATACTCTTCCATAATTATATTCAACCATCGCTAATAGATTGGGATCATTAAGAGGTTTTATGTATTCTTCAGCTCTTTTTAAATATTTTAATGATTCTTCGTAGTTTCCGTCTAAATGATATTGAACGCATATTGTTATAAGAGTTTCTGTTATTCTTGAAGGGATATTCAATTTTTGATAAATATTATAAGCTTTTTTTGAATAGGCTAAGCTGACAGATTGACTATTAATAATACGTTGTTTTACTAGGCTCATATTGTAGTATAAGTCGGCGCGTTGTAGGGTTTCTTCAGAAGTCAATAATTTATCAGCCTGTACATAATGTTCATTTGCCTTAAGGAAATCTTGTATATAGTAAAAATAATTTCCACATGCTATGTAATAATATAAAAAATCGGAAGCGAATTGATTATTTGGACGACTTGGTATTAAATTTGTAGAATGATTGTAAATCGTTTGAGCTTTTTTAATTGATTCAGAGCGGACATAATAATGAACTAAGACACCAAAAATTTTTAAAAGTATAGAAGTTGGATGCATTTCGCGTGCGTGTAGTTCTAAAATAGAAACTTCATTTTCAGCTAATTCTTTTGTCTCTTTGTAGCGATCCGCAATATTAGATATTGTCTCTTCTGCACTATGCATATTTACCTTGATAAGGTGATTTACATCTATATCAAGTTTTTTTGCGACTTTTTGCAGGAAAGATTGAGAGGGCTTTATTTGACCATTTTCAATTCTGCTTAAATATGTAATAGAACATATGCCCTTCACTAGTTCTCCTTGTGTCATTTCACGATGTATTCGAATTTGTCGTATTCTTTCACCTAGTTTCAAAATGCCACCTCTGTTTCATGCTTTATACTATTTTAATTTCATAAATATAGATTTATCCTAAAAAATGGATATAGTTAATATAATAATCAAGAAATACAAATATATAAAGTGTTTATTAGCAAAAAAAAAGTTTTTCAACCTTTAATTACATGTAAAGTGATGTTTTTTTTTATTCACACCCCGCTTATACAAAGAACAAAGAAAACAAATAAAATGATGACAATACCAATGCCGAAGTTAAATACGAGAGTACTATCCATATATGTAGCCTCCTTGTTTGAAAGTAAAAAGCACTCTAGTTAAGGGTGCTTTTTTATTTTGAATCTACTTTATAACTTTTAGCAAGTGATTCATGTGTGTAATGATTTACATTATTTTATGTATTTATACTTTGAAATGAGTAAGTCCTTGTTGGATATAGAAAAAAAGACACTCTTTCGAGTGTCTTTTAATATGACAAAATGTGCCAATTGCTTGAGGTTGATAAGACGCTAATTTCCGTGTTAACGCCTTTTCTCTAATCAAGAAGTGTAGCAACAGCGATTCAAATAAATTGTACCACTTGTTTAATGGCTGTGCGTATGTAATTCTGCATATTGCAATTAGAGGGAAATGAGGCACGAAAAATGAATGAGTATATATAGAATATTTGATAAGGGGAGAGAAGGATGGATATACATAAGTTAACGGTAGAAGAAGCAAATGAGATAAATACGTGGACGTACGAAGAACCTTATAATTTGTATGATTTTTCAGGTGAGAAAGAAGTAATAGAAGAATTATTAGATGGGACGTATTACGGCTGTTGTGACGATAATGGGGAGTTTATCGGCTATTTTTGTTTTGGGGAAAATGCACAAGTGCCAGGGGGAAGAGATGCAAATTTATATGGTGGAGAAGAAGTAATTGATATCGGACTTGGCATGAAGCCAGTGTTAACAGGGAAAGGGCTGGGGAAAATGTTTTTTCAAGCTGGGATAGCCTTTGCTGTTAAAGAATATAAGCCGAAAACGTTTCGACTTAGTGTAGCGACATTTAATACAAGAGCGATTACGCTATATAAAAAAATAGGATTTCAACAAGGACCTATTTTTTTGAGCCGCGGAAGAGAATTTATGCTCATGGAATATGAAAGACCGTCAGTATGAAACTGACGGTCTTTCATATTTTATTATTCCGAATGCTCAGCTCTGTGTGCTAAACGGCTTGAAGCAGCGGCAGCAATTCCGCCAACGATATCATCAAGGAATGTGTGTACCTTTCCGGATGATTTATCATTTAAGTATTCTAAAATACCAGGTTTTAATTTATCGATATATCCAAAGTTCGTGAAACCGATAGAGCCGTACACATTAACGATAGAAAGTGCGATAACTTCATCAATTCCGTATAAGCCTTCATCACGTTTTACGATATCTTGTAACGGCTCACTTAACATTCCTTTTTCAGCAAGAACATCGAGTTCGATACCTGTAATTAGTGCATTTTGTACTTCACGTTTTGATAATACACGCTCAACGTTATAACGGCATTCTGACATCTCTAAATTTGGATGATATTTTTTTTGAAGAAAATGAACAAGCTCAGCAATATCGTCAATTGTTACACCACGTTCTTGTAATAGTTGTAATGCTCTTTCTTGTAGTTGATTTGATTCTTTCATGTTTATCACCTTTTTTTCTTTTTAGTATTTGTATACGTTTCGTTGCTTTATCATGTGCATAGGAATGAAAGGCGAGCACAAGCTCATATATATAAAGAAAAACCATAGGTGGCGACTGCGATGATTCATCATATTTATGAGCATTATCACATGCATGTTAAAGAATTAATCCCCCTTGGCCCCTATAAAAGCTTTTGGATTCGCAACAAAATTTATGTACTTGTTCCAATTGGAGAAATGGAGGAAGAAGTACTTGTAGAGATGAAAAAGCTCAGTGACTATATGAACCAGCAAGGGGATTTAACTGTAGCGACTTTCGTTCCGACTATACACGGCTACTATGTAAGTGAGATAGAAGAACAAAATTACTGTTTATTAAAAGGTATGCGTGCGTTAGAACGACATGCTACGTCATTAGGAAGTGAGCTTTCTATATTCCATAAACGAGGTGCATTCTTTCCAGAAGAAATTGAGCAATTAAGCCGCATTGGTGAATGGAAAGCGTTATGGGAAAAAAGGCTCGATCAATTAGAAAAGTTTTGGCAATCACAAGTGATGAACCACCCTACAGACGTATTCGATCAATTGTTTATTGAATCCTTCCCGTATTACTTAGGAGTTGCAGAAAATGCAATTCAATATGTTGTTGATACAGAAATGGATGATACGCCGCAATTATCTGATGCAGCAACAATTTGCCAAGAACGATTCACACCTTTATTATGGCATCAAACGAAGCGTCTCAAACTTCCTTTTGACTGGGTGTATGATCACCCAACTCGAGATATGGCAGAATTGATTCGCTATATGATGATAGAAAAAAAGAAAGACTGGGAGAAAACAATCGTTCAATTTGTTACAGATTACGAACGAAATTATTCACTATCCTCATTTGGTTGGCGCCTATTATTTGCAAGACTCTTGTTCCCGCTTCACTATTTTGAAACAGTAGAACGCTATTACCAAACTGGAAACGAAGAACAAAAAAGCATATATAGAGATCGCTTAGAAGCCATTTTACACGATGTGAACCGCTCTGAGCAATTTATGAAGCATTTTTATGGCTCACTTCGTTTACCCGTTGATAAGCTCGGGATTAGAAAATTAGATTGGTTATCTTAAAGGTATAAAAAAGAGACCGGGTGAGGTCTCTTTTTTATATACCACAATAGTATGTAATACATTATGCCCCTACCTGTTGATCTGCACATATATTTAAAACGAATTGATGCTTTTCGAGTTTTTCATTTACTTTACTCAATAATTCTTGCTGGATTTCTTTAAATAAAAATTGATAGCTCGCATTCCATGTTGGTATAACGGATGAAAGGTCTAATAAATACTCTTTTTTCTTTTCTAGTTCTTGAATTGTTAAAAAAGTGTTCCCCATTTTTGGCATGTGTCGTCCCCCTATGTTTTTTACTTTATATGTGTGAACGATTCACTATATAGTATCAATTATCGCATTTTTTGAGAAGGATTTCCAATTTTGTTTTATGATGTTAACGCATGAGTGATATTTGAATAAAAAAAGAGACCCATGGGGGTCTCTTTCTAGAAGGCGATTCTGAACGAGCCGCTTCCGCTTTTAGATTAGTATCTAGCTCCAGCGGCTAAAATGTTCGGTGGCTTCGCTTCTTCCGCCGAGGCAAAAAGCGCCTCTATGTCAGAAGCTCCATCCCCCTCACATTTTGAACGAGCCGCTTCTGCTTTTAGATTAAAATACTTGTTCTACTTCGATAACGCCTGGTACTTCTTCAAGTAATGCGCGCTCGATACCAGCTTTTAGTGTGATTGTAGAACTTGGGCAGCTTCCGCATGCACCCATAAGGCGTAATTTTACGATACCTTCTTCAATGTCTACTAATTCAACGTCTCCGCCATCGCGAAGTAAGAATGGACGTAATTTATCTAATACTTCTAGTACTTGTTCTTGCATATGTGGGTTTTCCATTTTTATCGACTCCTTTCATCAGTTTTATTATAATCAAGATAGAGGGGAAAATCTATTTTTTCTGTTCTTGTTTTATTGTCGAAATTTTTTATCATGTTTACAACGTGTTTTTTCAGTATAGGGGTATGGAATAAGTTTGTAAAATGATGTGCTTATGTAATAAGACATCTGAATATACTGTTGAAACAAGAAGTGGGGGAGAAGAAATGGTTAATGTGCAAGTATATGGGACGAAAGTAATTTGTGCGAGCTGCGTTGGAATGCCATCTTCAACAGAAACGTTTGAGTGGTTACAAGCGGCGATTGGTCGTAAATATGAAGGGCAAGAAAATAAATTTAATTTCGAGTATATTGATTTTCAAGAAGAACAAGAAGATGAAGATAAGAAAGCATTCGCAGAGCGAGTAGTGGAAGAAGATTTATTTTATCCAGTCGTTCTTGTAAATGGAGAAATTGTTGGAGAAGGAAATCCTCGTTTGAAGGATGTTTACGAAGAAATCGAGAAATATTTATAAAGCAGGAAGTCTTTGCGAATTTGCAAAGACTTTTTTTATTGGAGGGATAGATGTGGAGAATGTAGTAAAGTATGCGTTACCGAAAGAAGTAGAGCAGTTGATGGAGCAGTACATAGTAGGGTTAAAAGAAATTTTTTTAGATGAAAAAATAGTTGGCGTATATATTTACGGATCCATCGCACTTGGTGCATTTCATGCAGAAACGAGTGATGTTGATTTTGTCACGGTAATAAGTGATCCCGTGAATGAAGCTGAAAAACAGCAACTGGTAGAACTTCATAAGAAACTTAGTGGTAGTACGTTAGGTAAAAGAATGGATGGTATGTATATTCCGCTTGCTGATTTAGGAAAATACAATAATGAAATGAATGAGTACGTGTATTGTGCAGATGGTAAGGCGAATATAGGACATTGGGATATTAATGCAGTCACATGGTGGACATTGAAAAATCAAGGTATTACAGTGATCGGGAAAGCAGCAGAAGACCTTTCGTTCCAAATAAGGTGGGATGATGTAGTAAATACGATGAAATACAACGTAGAACAGTACTGGAGTGGGAAGGCGAAGCGGCCATATTTATTCTTTATAGAAGAATGGGTAGAATCAGCGGTCGTTACGATGGGGCGTATTTTATATACACTAGATCATAAAACAATCGTTTCAAAAGATAGAGGATTGCAATACTTGTTAGAACATTCAGCGGAAGAGTGGGAGCTTTTATTAAAAGAAGTAGCGAGAATACGGCAGAATCCAAAAGAAAAGCGAATGCTCTCAAGGTGGAGAAGGGCAGATATGACGAAGAGGTATTTGATGCACTTAATTGAGGCATGTAGAGAGAAATGGTAGGGAAGAAAAAGGACAATACAATTGTTTGTATTGTCCTTTTTTATATTTAATTTGGGATATAATGGTTAAGAAGGCTTAATTATACTGGAGGGATATGATGGACACGGAATTAGTTACATATAAAGAAAAGAATGTACAAATGAGTATGGTCGAAGTAATCAGTATGATAGTAATTATTTTTGGGGTCATGTATGGAATTGGTTTTTTGAACTTTTTATATGACTCCTCATTATATCCATGGTATGTAGACCGCCTTATTCCGCCTTTAACATTTCTAACTATTATTTTAATATATTCACCAGCAAGAAATTACTGTTTACAGTTAGTAAAATCAATACAGTTCAATAATGTTAAACATTATGTAACGATAGTAATGGCGATGGTCGTACTGCTTATATATCTTGCGGTATTAAATGTAGTTTTACCACATGGACTTGGTGTGGATGAACCTAATCTAGTAATAGAGCCTACTACAGTGAAATCATTTTATATGTAGCTGTACTCACTATTTTCGTACCGATTTGGGAGGAGCTTTTATTTCGGGGAATATTTTTCACAAAATTATCTCAGCGCTTTTCTACACTTACTAGTATTGTGATAAGTGCTTTTATATTTACTTTAGGTCACCCCCTTACAGTAGGTAGTATTTTATATATTTTTGGTATAGGTGTATGTTTAGCCTATACATATAAGAAAACAAATAATTTACTCGTTCCAATTGGGATTCATGTATTAAACAATTCATTCTATTTATTATTGAATTTTCAACTGTAAAAAGACACCTTTTTGAAAAGGGCGTCTTTCCTATTTTGTAGTAAGTAGAAAGGGCTTTACACGCATTGTGTAGAGGCAAGGTAATACAAAATATAAATAGTTTCATGTGAAACATTTTTATTATCAAATATGCAAAATGCTTAACTTAGTGTATTAAACCTATCATTCATAAGTATTTTAATATATTAAAAAGTAAAATAGAATAAGAAACGGATAATTGTCAGAATATATTCGATTTCCGTTCATTTTTATGAAATATATGTACTTTTTATTAGATTCCTTCTTTTTCTTTCTATAAAATACATGTATGTAGAAAGAAGAAAAGGATGATGTGCGTGAAGGGCACTGTTTTACAAGAAACAATTTCTCCGCAAGAGTTGCATAAAGTTGTTCAAAAGAATACAGCTTATTATGACTTTAAGTGGGGCAAAGTAGAAAATCCAGCGCAAGGGAATACGTGGAATTGGGTGGCCTTTTCTTCCCAACGTTTTGGTTAGCTTATCGTAAAATGTATAAGTTGTTTATTATACTTACGTTATTGGCGGTACCTAGTATCGTTGTAACTCCTTTTATAGATATTCCAGATGGAATTTATTTAACATGTAGTTTAGTTCTTCAGTTAGGAACGATGATATTTACTGGATGCAAGGAAATCGTTTATATTATAAGCACGCTGTTCGTGTATTACATAAGGGAGAAGATATGCCAGATCATGAGAAGGCATATTATTTACAATCAAAGGGCAGCGCTAGTTTTGCTGGTATGGTTGGTTTCCAGGTTATAGTTGGAATTGTATTTGGTGGAGCTATGTTTGGACTTTCCCTGTTGCCAACTGAGCCGAATATCAAAAATGTTGTTCGTTCAAGTGGTGAAGGTATTACTTTAGAGATTATGACGGATAATCCAACATGGAAGCTTGTGAAGAAAGAAAAAGATTATGACGTAGTAGAGTTTACTGGTTATGATTATATGGAGAAGAAAAACGTGAAAATTAAATTTGCTGTTTATTTTAGTGAAGACTATTTTGAATGGCAAGAAGTATATGAGAATAATAAGAAGTTAAGTGAAGATGAGCTAGAAGAGTTTCAATTTTACGTTGAGGAAAATGGTTGGGTATTCTAGTTAGAACTTGTTCATTTTGAAAAGGAGAATCTTGTGAAGGTTCTTCTTTTTTACTTGGAAACACCATACAAATTGAAATTTTGTAAAATACAATAAAAAATGAGAATTTGAGGTAGGCTTGTCAATAACGTGAGACTATGGCACTATAAAGAAATGCTATACAAATTTTATTTATCGAGATGTAAACATCAAATTTGATTTTTACGTATAAATAATGAACGGAGGAAATGAATTTATGGCTACTTTACCAAATTGTCCAAAATGTAATTCAGAATATACGTATGAGGATGGCGTTCTTTTCGTATGTCCAGAATGTGCTCATGAGTGGGGCCAAGAAGCAGAAGCTGAAAATAATGATGGTGCAAAAGTTGTAAAAGATGCGAACGGAAACGTTCTTCAAGATGGCGATGCTGTTACTGTTATTAAAGATTTAAAGGTAAAAGGAACGTCTTCAGTTGTGAAAATCGGTACGAAAGTAAAGAGTATCCGTCTAGTTGAAGGCGATCACGATATTGATTGCAAAATCGACGGTTTCGGAGCTATGAAGTTAAAATCACAATTCGTTAAGAAGGCGTAAGTAAAAAGAGGGGGCGAGTAGCCTCCTCTTTTTTATTGTCATTTTTTTGTCGGTAAGTCGATATATTGGAAAAATCGTTGATATAATTTCATTTACTGCGAACGGCGCATCATTTACCGAGCAAGAAGTATGATTTACTGCGCAGTATAGTCAACCTCTTTCAACTGACACCGTTTATTAAAGAATGTTTTATAACCAAGCTGTAAAAAGATAATGACAGCAAAAGCGGTACTTCCTGAAATACCAAGTATGATAGCAATTTGATATTGAATGGCTGTAAATGGTGATACACCAGCTAAGATTTGCCCGGTCATCATGCCCGGTAAGCTTATAATCCCCATTCCGACCATAGAATTGATCGTTGGTAAAATGGCAGAGTCAAAAGCGTCGCGTATGAGTGGAGCAGTTGCTTCTTTCGGTGTTGCGCCTAGCATAAGTGCCCCTTCAATTTGACCTCTTTGCGATTTCATATTGTTTAAGAACGTATTGGCACCAAGAGAAACACCTGTCATGGCATTACCAACTAACATGCCTGTAATCGGAACGATATATTGCGGCGCATACCATGGGTCGTGCCCAATAATAACAAAAATAAATAGTAGAAGTGGCCCAATTGATCCGGCAACCATAGAAAGGGCGGCTACTCGTTTTAATTCTTTAGACATTGGGATGTTAACTCGTTTATAAATATTAAAAATTGCAAAGGTAGTAATAGAAGTAATGAGAGCAATTGTATAAAATGGGTTACTATTTTCAAATACGTATGTTAGGACGTAAGCAACGAGTACGAGCTGAATTGTCATACGGAACGTTGCGAGCGCAATTTGTTTTTCGCGAGGTATCCC
This sequence comes from Bacillus sp. SH7-1, assembly GCF_008042405.1. Classification (NCBI taxonomy): domain Bacteria; kingdom Bacillati; phylum Bacillota; class Bacilli; order Caryophanales; family Bacillaceae; genus Bacillus; species Bacillus sp. SH7-1. Next base: position 39,524 of record NZ_QNUD01000055.1, on the reverse strand, counting down.
TTTTAATTTCACGAGCCCGATTAAAATAAGAATGAAAATATATGCAGCGGCAAGTTGCCAAATTTGGAGTTCAATAACGCCCTTCAACTGAGAGCACTTCCTTTCTAGTTGCACCGTTTGCTTTATTAATCTCAATAATATCGTCCGCAATTTCTTCTGGAAGTTGTTGTGAGTGTGTGATGAAGATAACTGTTTTTTTCTTTTCTCTTGCCAGCGTAGTAAATTGCTTCATAACGCGTCTTTCTGTATCGCTATCTAACGCTGAAGTTGGTTCATCTAATAAATAGACAGGTGGATCCATAAGTACAATACGTGCAAAAGAAAGTCGTTGTTTTTCCCCGCCCGATAATGAATTAGCGTTGTCTTCTAAATTTTTTTCTAAGCTAACAGTCGTTAATGCGCTTCGCAGGGCATCATCATTTGGAAATGGTTTTTCAGAAAGACGAAGTCCCATTAATAGATTGTCTTTAATCGTGCCATCAAAAATAGGTGGAGTTTGCCCAAGCATGACTACGTCACGTCGTAATTGAATAGGGGGATAATCAGAAATTAGTTTTCCATTATATTCAATTGTACCGGATGTTGGAGATTGTAAATCATTTAGCATGCGGAGCAATGTACTTTTTCCGCTCCCGCTTTCACCGATAATACATGTGATTTTTTCTTTTTGAATCTGTAAATAAGGAATACTTAGTATATCTTTATATGTAATGTCTTTTAATATAAACATAAATTGCTCCTTTCTGATTCTAGTTATATCGTATCAAAAAAGAGAGAGAAATAGAAAAATAAGGTTATAAAGAGCACCGTTTCTTTTTTGTTTTAATCTCTAGTAACAAGTTAAGTAAGCGATCCAATTCTTGGCTGAAAGAAATTACTTTATCATGAGTGAATCCGTACTTTTCAACAAGATAGATCAATTCTTTCTTCTTCATTTCTATTCGATCGTTTAGTTTCGTTACATTCATAAGTGAATTGTAATGCCTCCTAAAAAAGTATGTATTACATAAAAAATAAGACCGAATGAATTCGGTCTTAAAGGAAATAATAAAACAACTTATAAATAGCATACACTTTTCATCCGTAGTTTTTAATATGAAAATGAAAAATAAAACATGATTCATGTTGAGAAAAATATGTCTGATAATTATTTTTTATGAATACAAAGAGGCTGTCTACTATGTAGACAGCCTTTAAAATATTAACCTTTATGATATTTGTACATCCAAAGAAGACCAGATTTCAATAATCTCGGTACACGCCCCATTAATGGCTGATTTGCTAGTAAACCAAAGCCGTGCTTCTTACCAAGAGAGCCGAGAACACCTTTTAATTTAATTACAGGTAGTTCATCAGGAAGTGATTCATTATTCCAACGTTTTAATAATATTTGGACAATTTGTTCTCCTTGACCTTCAGCAAGCTGAGCAGATGGTGCATGTGGAAGTGCTGCACAATCTCCTACAACGTAAACGTGCTCGTTATTTGGAATATTGTGATATTTTGTTAAAACAACCCGTCCGCTACCATCTTGTTCAACTGGAAGGTTTCGAACAACTTCATTTGCTTGAATACCAGCCGTCCAGACGATTGCATCACATTCAAGTGGTTCATCGTGGTTGTACACAATATTTGGTTCTACTTTTGTAATGTTAGAGTTTCGTATAATGTTAACTTTATGCTTTACAAACCATTCTTCTACATATCTACTTAATTTCTCTGGATATGGGAATAAAATTCTATCTTTTCGATCAAATAAATAGATTTTTAAATCAGAACGGCTTTCGCGAAGTTCACTTGCTACTTCAACGCCACTTAAGCCAGCACCAACAACAGCAACTGTTGCATTCGGTTCTAGGCTATTTAATTGTTCATATGTCTTACGTGTTTGTTCAATCGATTGTAGACTGTGTGTATATTCCTTTGCTCCAGGAACGTTATGATATTTATCTTCACAGCCAAGTCCGATAATTAAATCATCATATTGGATTGCTTCGCCGCCATCAAGATGAACAGCTTTTTCTTCGAGATCAATATTTGTTATTGTGCCGTATTGAATATTAAGGCGTGGGTGCTCAGGAAACGGTATGCGAATATGCGTTTCTGAAATTGTACCCGCTACTAATGCATAATATTCAGTTTTGAAACAATGGTATGGTACTTTGTCGATTAATGTCACTTGTACATCATCCGGAAGTTGGTTGCTTGGAAGTAGCCGTTGCAGAATTCTCATTCCACCGTAGCCGCCACCTAGTATTACGAGGTGTTTCATGATGGATTACCCCTTTTCTGTTGAAATATCCCCTAATCACACAATTTTATATTAATAAAATATTTCGACTTTACTCAATCAAATTATATCGAATTTGTGAACAAATAACAATGCATGAATGAATACTCTGTTGTACAATAAGAAGAAAAGTAAAGTAAACTGTTTTCATTTTTTAGTTACTATTTCATTATGAATAGCATGTTATATAGAATAGAGCCATCTACTTTGAAGTGAAATAGTGAAGTAACTAAATAGTTTAGAATGTATAACGAAAACAACAAGAGAAAACTTCGTTTTCTTCTTAATAGATAAAGCCAGAAAGTAATTTGTTTTGTAGTACAGGGGGGAGAATTTTGATTAAACCATTAATTGAATTTTGTGTAGGTAACCTTGCGAGTGGCTCACAAGCAGCTTTAGAGAAATTAGAAAAAGATCCGAATTTAGATGTAATGGAGTATGGCTGTTTAGGATATTGTGGTATTTGTTTTGAAGGACCATTTGCTCTTGTAAATGGTGAAGTCGTACAAGGTGCTACAGTAGAAGAACTTGTCAATAATGTATATGAGTATTTGGATGAAAATCCAATGTTTTAAGGTGTTGCAATCAGCAGCACCTTTTTCTTTTTCCATTAGATAAAATTGTATATAAATAAAAAAAGGCCCTTTTAGAAGGGCTTTTTTCTTACACAATTTGTGCAAGAATGGCTCATCGCCAAATGTTGTCAAATATGAGAAACGGGGGACATTCATATTGTGTTCTAAAAGCATGCATTTTATACTTAAAATAACAAATTATTTTTGGAGTGAATACAAATGAGCCAATTTTCTTTTACAAAAATGCATGGTCTTGGCAATAGTTATATATATGTAAATATGTTTGAAGAACAAATTCCTGAAGAAGATTTAGCTCTTGTGGCGGAAAAGGTTTCAAATATTAATACTGGTATTGGAGCAGATGGAATGATTTTAATTTGCCCATCTGACGTAGCACCGGTGAAAATGCGCATGTTTAATAATGATGGTTCAGAAGGAAAGAGCTGTGGTAACGGTTTACGCTGCGTAGCGAAATATGCGTATGAGCATAAACTAGTAGAAGATACAGTTTTCACAATTGAAACGTTAGCTGGCATTGTAACGGCGGAAGTAACGGTAGAAGAAGGGAAAGTTACGTTAGCGAAAATCGATATGGGAGCGCCGCGTTTAACACGTGCAGAAATACCGATGCTTGGTGAAGGTGAAACGCCATTTATTCGTGAAAACTTCTTATACAATAATCATCGTTATGCATTTACAGCTGTTTCAATGGGGAATCCACATGCAGTTATTTTTGTTGATGATGTAGAACAAGCACCTCTTACAACACTTGGACCAGTTCTTGAGACACATGAAATGTTCCCAGAACGAGTAAATGTTGAATTCATCGAGATTTTGAATGAAGAAGAGATGAACTTCCGCGTTTGGGAACGTGGATCTGGCGTAACACAGGCTTGCGGAACAGGGGCGTGTGCTGCGGTTGTAGCCTCTATTTTAAATGGAAAGATGGAACGTGGTAAGGAAATTACAGTTCATTTAGCTGGCGGCGATTTAATGATTGCATGGACAGAAGAAGGCAACGTGTTAATGAAAGGACCAGCAGAAGTAATTTGCCGCGGAGTGTATGAGTACAAGATAGAAGCGTAAAGATGTATAATAGAATGAGAACAGAAAGGATGGTGTATTTCATGATTGAAGTTACAGAACAAGCAGCTTTTCAAATTAAAGATATGTTAAAAGATGCTGAAGATGGAGAGAAGTACGTGCGCCTTGCTGTACACGGCGGCGGATGTAGTGGCCTTTCTTACGGCTTAGGATTTGAAGTAGAACCAAAAGAAGACGACACAGTTCTTGAATTTTTCGGTGTTGAATTTGTTATCGATACAGAAAGTGCTCCAATTGTTAAAGGAGTAAAAATTGATTATAAACAATCTATGCTTGGCGGCGGATTCACAATCGACAATCCAAACGCAATCGCATCATGCGGATGTGGATCATCTTTCCGTACAGCATCAAATGCTGGTAAGCCAGAAGAGTGCTAAGGTTTTAGCCGAAATAGAAAAAGACCTTTTTAGCGATGGAATAAAATCGTTAGGGAGGTCTTTTCTTTTGCCATAAAAGTCCAATTGGTAAGGGCTGATTAAAGTTTTACTTTATCTTTGCATAGATGCAAGTATCAGTTAGTTGTTTGCCGTCAGCTGAAAGATCTTCATTACGTAATATCCCTTCAAGCTCAAAACCTAATTTTTTAGGAATCGCACGACTTTTCGTGTTATTACGTTCACATCGTATTTCAATCCTTCTAAATTTGAATAACTGAAACCCAAGGTTTATTAACGTATTTACTACTTCTGTCATATATCCATTGCCACTAAATTGCGTGTTAATCCAGTATCCAATTTCACATTTAGAAACCTTCCAATCAATTCCGTGAAGGCTAGCGGTTCCAATAAAATTATTTGTCTCCTTATGGTAGATAAGATAGCGAAAGCTTTCTCTTTTCAAAAAATCTATATGCGCATTTCTCAGGAGAATTTCCGTTTCTTCAACAGTAGGAATTGACTGGAATAAAGACAACCATTGCTTTAATTCACGAATTGAATCGTTAATAGCTTCATGTACTACATTCCCTTCACCTGCTTGAAGTGGTGCTCGAAGAATGAGTCTATCTGTTTCTATTTGTAACGGAACATCTAATAAAATGGGATTCATATTATTTCTCCTCTCGAAACCTTTAAATTAGGAAAGAATGAAACGTATGTAAAAAACTTTCGCTCAAAAGTTAGAAAACAATATATATATTCACTTCATCATTTAGAAATCCCTTTTCACATATTGGAAATGAAACTACCAGTTGGTACAAAAAATAGGTGCCGAAGCAGCTTTAAGTTCTCTTTTTTCCAGTTATAATTGAAAGGTAGAAAGAGGGGATATATGCTAGAGGATATTTTTGAATTTGTAGTGAAGTACGTTATAGGTCCTATTTTTAGATTTATAAGATACCTCGTGATAGATATTATAATAGAATGCATAATAGAAGGTGTAATAAACGGTATAAGGAAATTACGTGATAAAATCCGTGATAAGTGGCGAAACTGGCGTGAAAGAAGTTATTGGCGGTAATAGATACATAAAAAATTGGCAGTAAAGAGATAGAGGATAAAAAGCCTTAAGGGAGATGATTAATTCATTTCCTCTAAGGCTTTTATAATGAAGTAGCAGCTCATCCGAATTTAGAATCTGTACTCATTCCAATTGGTGATGGGATGACGGTTTCTAAAGTGAAGAAATAATTATTATCTTACAAAAGTGTAATGTTCATGTCATGTTTTTGAATTTCTTCTTTAAGCTCTGGGCTTTAAGATAACAATATAAGAAAAAAACATGAGGTGAAGGAAATGAAAAGATACATTGCACTGTTTAGTATTTTAGTTGTATTTGCAAGTCTGTTAGTTGGTTGTGATTTAAATCGTATGGGTAAAGATGAGTATTACGTTCAAATTACAGTAGACGGAAAAGAGTATAATGGTAAGTCTGATAACGGAGAGCCATACAAAAATTTTGAGTATAAATTAAAAGGGTTTGATAAAGACGGAAAAGAAAAAGAATTAGAATTTAATGCACAAAAAAATCTTCGTAAAGATGCATTCCTACGCGTATACCACTCAGATAAAAAAGGTGTAACAGCTTGGGAAGAAGTAAAGAAAGACGAGCTTCCTGCGAAAGTGAAAGAAAAATTAGGTGCAAAATAAGAAAGAAAAAAGGAATTGACGAACAGGGTCAATTCCTTTTTATATTTTCAAAATCCTCTTCTGAAATGACTGTAAATCCGTGTCTTTTGAATAAAGCAGTTGTTACCCCGTAACCAGTTTGTTTATTCCCGTTAAATTCTCCAGTGTAAATTGTAGAACTACCACAAGATGGACTACGTTCTTTCAAAATAATATATTCTGGGTGTAAATTTTTAATTTGGTCTAGCGCTTTATAAGCACCACTCACGAAAGCTTCTGTAACATCTTCACCGTCTTTTGTCATCACTTTTGCTTTTCCATCCAAAACGTCATCGCCATTCCCGCCAATAATCTCAGCTGAGGGACGAGGTGTTGGCAATCCTCCTAATACTTCCGGACAAATGAGGACTGTATCTTCTTGTTGCAGTAACTCTCCTATTTTTGAAACGAGATTGTCATTGCCGTCATACCGACAAGCGATACCACCTAAACAAGCGCTAATTACGATCATATTTTCATCTCCAGTAAAAAAATATTAATTATCACGCCAAATTCCCTTCCTGCCTCTTATTTATAAATGAGGTGATAAAAATGGGAAGCTTATATAATTTAATGAAACCATATAGTGAATTTCGAAGTAAAGAAGAGTTTAATACATATCAAAAACAAGTTTTGAAGTGCTATCGATTCCAATTAAATAAAACGGATACTACCATCATTCATTTTTTAGGGAAGTATGCGGTGAATGAGAAACAAAAAACAGTGGGAGTTGCTTGTCCGTTAATGGAGACAATTGCTACAAATGTTGGAAAGAGTATTCGTACAGTACGCCGCTCCATTGCAAAGTTAGAGGAACTAGGAATTATAAAGCGTGTTGCAACAAAAGAAAGACATAAGCGCGGTGGGTATAGTGCGAACTTATATGTATTTCTTACTTCTGCAATTGACCGCATGGATGACCGTATGAAAATGTCCGCATGTGAAAATGAGAATCGTGCAGCGGGCTGTAGCGGAAAGGAGCAAAAATGCGAGGGGGAAACAATTCTTTCTAAAAACATTCCACAAATAAAAGAGAAAAGAAAAGGAACGTACGAGCTTGATGAAACGTATTGTCGTCACGATATACCAAAGCCTTTTATATATGCACTGGTGCCAATGACGAGTAATCCGAAGAAGATTAACATATTGTGGAGTAAGGTGGAGCTTGCGTATAAAAAGAGTGGACTACTAGAGCAAGGTGTTTTACTAGAGCAAATATTAGCTGATGAAGAAGTGAACGGAAATTTCATTTGGCGCGTGAAAAGTGTTGTGAGGGCAGATAAATATGGGGAAATTCGTAAAGACATTGGAGCACTTTTATATAGTACGGTGCGGGATTTATTTTTAGAGGTTGGATTAGAGTGGGGAGCTGCATTAAGGAGAAGTAAGGGGATATCGCTGTTTGATCCATTTGAAAAAGAGCCATGTGTATAACACATGACTCTAATTAGCTAATCGAACTTTCTTACAACTGGAACACGAATCGCTACAAATAGTACGAAGACAATAACCGCGATTGCACCGCTTTTCATAACGGTTACGATTGGAATTCCCATTGCAAGTGCGATTGATGTGAATGCATAAGAGAGTGGGATAAAGCCCATTGATGATAGCATAAGCAAACTCATTACGCGCCCCATCATTTCTTCTTTTACTGTCGATTGAATCATCGCCATAAGCGGAACGATAGCCATTGCGATTGTAATACCGTAAAACATGCCGGCTAATAATGCTTGCCATAGTACAGTGCTAAAGTTGATGGATAAGAAGAATACACCAGATAGTAGCATCATGATAATGCAAAATAGACCGCGTCTACGATTAATATTTTTCAAACCGACAATGACAGCGCCTATTGCCATTCCGCCTCCTACAGATGCTTCTAAGTAACTGAACTGGAGCGAGTCACCGTGCAGAACATTTTTAACGAAAAGCGGGAAACCGACTTGCATCGGACCAATTAAAAATAAATTTAAAAAGGCGCTACAAAGAAGGAAAGTTGAAAGGAATGGTGATTCCTTTACGTATAAAATTCCTTCTTTAATAGAAGTGAACATGCCTTTGTCTGTATTTTGCTGTTCTGGCAATGTAAATTGTATTTTTTGAACGAGTATGGCTGCGACGATCAGTAATAAAATTGTGATCGAAAAGATCGTTTCATAGTTCGTAAATTTGATAAGAATGCCGCCAAGTACAGGGCCTAAGATGACCGATGCTTGGTTTGTCATTTGTGTAAGTGAGTTTGCTTGTGTTAAACGGCTTTTTTCTACAAGTTCAGGTAAGATAGATCCGTCAGCTGACCAGAAAAAAGCATCAGCAAGTCCAAAGAATAAAGCGAATAAAGCAAATGTATATAGTGTTACATCACCTACGATGAACCATGTGAGAATGGTTGCGACAAGAATAGCACGAATAATATTAGAGTAAAACATAATATTTTTTTTCGGGAATTTATCAGCTACAGCGCCGCCGACAATCATAAAAATAAGCCTTGGAACACTAAGAGCTACGAAAACAACACCGAGTGAAGCTTCAAGGTTTAATGTTTTTGCTATGTACCACGTTTGTGAGAAAGTAAAAAAGGCTAAAGCAAAACTTGAAAAAAGAGTAGCTGCCCAAAGAAAAAGGAAATTCGTATTTTTTAATAACGGTTTTCCGCGTCCCTCTAAAGCAGATTTATTTTGTTGTAGTTCCTCCATATTGCTTCCTTTCTATGTGACAAATTTAAACTAAAAAACTTGTTAACAATCACTTTATACAGTTTCTAATATTTCTATACTGCACTTTCTCATTGTGCAATAATCATCATTGTGCACAGTAGCTATTTAATGACATTGAAGCAGATACGACAAAAAAGAAGATACCAAATGGTATCTTCTTTTTTGTCGTTCAGGCTAATGCAATATAAATATCCAATTGAACGTTGTTTGGATCTAACGCTCTTTCATCATAAAGCTCAAAGTCTGTTGTAAAAGCACGCTTGTTTTCTTTTGACCATTTCCAAATATATTCCCAAGCTTCGCAAACGACTTCAGCAACTGGTCCTTTTCTCGTTGTAAATACCGCATATGTAGCGGCAGGTATTGTTAAAGTTGTCATATTTTCAGGCACGTCTTCTAATGAAGAAACGGGCATACCGATTGTAAATTGATATGTACCAGTTTCATCTGATTCGTAATTTGAGTAGAAAGCGAATGTTTCTTTCGTTTGTTGATTTGGGATGTGCTGCATGATTTGTTCTTGAAAGTATTGGTTCCAAAGCCCGGGAATTTTTCCTTCAGTAGATGCCTCTATTTCATTTGTCGTCGTAATCGAAACGCCGATTGCTTGGAAAGCTTCTTTTTTTACGATAATAGGTTCTTTCATTTTAAAATATCCCCCTTATTATGTAGAACATTTGTTCTAGTTTATTGTAACATATTTTGGAAGGGGACGGTAGCACAATAAAAAAGAACTCCTTTTACGTAAAAGGAGTTCTTTTCATTTCTATATTAAAACATACTAGAGCTATGCATCGGTTGAAGTTTTGCATTTGGATCGAAGTAAGCTTTTGCATTGTTTACTGCTGTTGGTGCTTCACCGAAGCCGCAAGCAATGAGTTTTACTTTTCCTTCATATGTACAAATGTCACCAGCAGCGTAAATGCCAGGAATATTTGTTTCCATTTTCGAGTTCACGAGAATGCTATTTTTTTGTATATCTAAGCCCCAGTTTTTAATTGGGCCAAGGGAAGAAACGAAGCCGTAGTTTACGATTACATCATCAACATCGATGATAATTTTTTCTTCCGTTTTTACATGCTGAAGAATGACTTGTTCAATTTTGTCATCACCAATGAGTTCTACTGGAACGTACGGTGTGCTTACTTCTGCACGAGAGTTCATTAAGCTTTCTACGCTATGTTCATGCGCACGGAATTTATCACGGCGATGAACGATTGTAACTTTGTCAGCGATCGGCTCTAACATCATTGTCCAATCAACAGCTGAATCGCCGCCGCCAAATACTACGACGCGCTTACCAGCAAATTTATTCATATCATCAACGAAATAATGTAAGTTTTTCTTTTCGTACTTTGCTGTCCCTTCTAATTCTAATCGGCGTGGTTGGAAAGCACCATTGCCAGCAGTAATAATAACTGATTTAGAATAGTGGGTTTGCTTATTCGTAACAAGTTTAAATATACCGTCAGCTTGTTTCTCAAGCGTATCAACAGCTTCTTCTAAACAAACGGTTGGGTCAAATTTCTTCATTTGCTCTTTTAAGTTATCAACTAATTCTTGTGCGCGCACTTTTGGAAATCCAGCTACATCATAAATGTATTTTTCAGGGTAGAGTGCGGATAATTGTCCGCCAAGCTGAGGTAAGCTTTCGATGATTTTTACACTAGCTTGTCTCATACCGCCATAAAATGCTGTGAACAGTCCTGTTGGACCACCACCAATAATTGTTATGTCGTAAACTTTTTGATTTTCTGCCACTTTCATTCCCCCTATAGATGGAATTTTGATATTGATTTCATATATTGTTCATATGTACACGAAAATCCTGCAAATGATGACACTTTCAAATAAATGATAGCATATTTGAGTTCATAATACTTCTGAAAACGACTGAATTGTGTGTAAGTTTTCGCATAGATGCTTTTTAGATTGTATAAAATATGGAGAAAGGAAAATACATGAAAAAAAGGTTGAAAAACCCTTGAAAACGCTATGTTATTTTAAAATATTGATAATTCTCCAGACGCTTGAATTCTGGAATAAAACCGACTAATATAGGGAAGTATTATGTTAAATTTCTATGACAAAATTCGTACGATTTTTTGACTGCGTTTTGTTATGATATAGAATGTGATAAATTCCACATTCTTGACAAATAGAGTTTTTAGTACTTGGTATTATTTTTCATTACTATTATATAAAGAAAAGGGTTGTGATTTGGTGAAGACTCCAAAAATCGTAGTTTTAGGTGCAGGTTATGGCGGGATGATTACGACTGTTCGTCTGCAAAAAGCATTATCTGTAAATGAAGCTGAAATTACGTTAGTAAACAACAACAGCTATCACTACCAAGCGACTTGGTTACATGAGAGCGCAGCTGGTACATTACAAGATGAAAAAATCTGTCTAGATATTCAAGACGTTATCGATACAAATAAAGTGAACTTTGTACAAGATACAGTAGTAGAAATTAAAGCTGCTGAAAAACGCATTATCTTAAAAGACGGCGAGTTAGAGTATGACTACTTAGTAATCGGTCTTGGTTTCGAATCAGAAACATTCGGAATTACAGGATTAAAAGAGCACGCATTCTCAATCGCTAACATTAATGCAACTCGTGAAATTCGTGAGCATATGGAAGCTAGTTTCGCTAAATATGCAACTGAACAACGCGATGAGTTAGTAACAATCGTTGTTGGTGGTGCTGGATTTACTGGTATCGAATACGTAGGTGAGCTTGCAAACCGTGTTCCAGAACTTTGTAAACAGTACAATGTACCACGTGAAAAAGCACGTATTATCTGTGTAGAAGCTGCTCCAACAGCACTTCCAGGTTTCGATCCAGCATTAGTAGAATACGCTGTGAAACAACTTGAGAAAAAAGGCGTAGAATTCCGCATCGGTACAGCAATTAAAGAAGCAACTGAAGAAGGTATTATCGTTGCAAATGGCGATGATACTGAATTAATTAAGTCTGAAACAGTAGTTTGGGCTGCAGGTGTTCGTGGTAACGGTATTGTGGAAGAGTCTGGCTTTGAAGCAATGCGCGGACGTGTAAAAGTTGATGAGTACATGCACGCTCCAGGATACGAAGATGTATTCATGGTTGGTGACGCAGCGTTAATCATTAACGAAGAAATTAACCGTCCATACCCACCAACAGCACAAATTGCAATTCAACAAGGTTACAACATTGCACACAACTTAACTGTGTTAGTTCGTGGTAAAGGCGAAATGAAGAAATTCGCATTCGATAATAAAGGATCTGTATGTTCTTTAGGTCATGACGATGCAATGGGCGTTGTTATGGGCAAAAAGTTAACAGGTTGGAAAGCTTCTTTCATGAAGAAAGTTATCGATAACCGTTACCTATTCTTATTAGGTGGACCTTTATTAGTTCTTAAAAAAGGTAAATTAAAGTTCTTTTAATATATAGTAGAAAAAGCAGAAACGGCTAAGAGCTGTTTCTGCTTTTTTCATTTAAAAAATATAGTATAATATATAAAAAAGAAAGAATATTCTGTCCGTTCTAGTAGAGGAGGGTATTACATCATGGAGAAACGAGGGAAAGTATGGCTAGCTGTTGGTGGCTTAGTAGCTACAAAAGATGGCAGGTGGCTGTTCGTTAAGAAAAAATACAGTGGATTAAAGGGGAAATGGTCTTTGCCGGCTGGTTTTGTAAATGAAGGTGAGACGGTTGATGAAGCTGTGAAGCGTGAAGTGTTAGAAGAGACAGGTATTGTCGCTCATGTAAAGGGAATCATTGGTGTTCGATCGGGCGTGATTCGCAATGAGATTAGTGATAATATGATTATTTTTCTATTGGAGCCTGAAGGAGAAAATATTATTGTGCAGGAGAAAGAATTGTCTGACGTAGCATTTCTACATCCAGATACGATTGCGGACGATCCAAATACGTCTGTACTTATTAAATATTTATTAGAAAGAAAATCAGAATTACATCTTGAAATGGACAAAACATTAAATCCAGGAGAGCAATTTGGTTATACAGCCTATCACGTATTTACTGCGCATGCGAAGGAGAGGGAGAAAGAGTGAGTATACCGGTACTACTTATTTCAATGATGTTATTTTTTATTTTGTTTTTTGGAATTGGATTTTTACTCAACATGATATTGCGAGCGACATGGGTAATGGTTATTGTGTATCCGATTGTTTGTATACTTATTATTAATAAGGCGAGTGTGTGGGATTACTTTTCAAAGCCAAAAGAAACATTTTCTTCATTTGGGACAAGTGTATCGCATTTAGGACAAGCAGATGTGTTTATTCTATCTACTGGATTAGTAGGTGCTGCTTTAGCCGGAATTGTCATTAAGAAACTTCGGAAAAGCGGATATCAAATGTTTTAATCTCCAATTCATTTGGGGATTATTTTTTTGCATATTCCTTCATCGTATAGGGAATGATTAACGATGAAGGAGTGTGGAATATAAAAATGTTAAAACGATATTGTATTCGCATTATGATGACTTGTTTACTTGTATCCGCATTATGCGTAACATGGAATGCTTTCACAGGAGTTTCTTTATTAGAGATTGTAAAGAAATATGAGGGAACGAGTGCAAAAGAAGTACATGCAGCAGAAGTTAAGAGGAATGTTGCTCCGAGTAAAGAAGTGATAAATGCTTTAGAGCAGGCAAACGACTGGTCTAAATATCGTTCAATTGAAATGACTGCAACAGGTTATACGTCGGGAATTGAGTCTACTGGTAAGAGGCCGGGACATCCGGAGTATGGTATTACATATTCAGGTGTTAAGGTGAAAAGGGATTTATATTCCACGATCGCTGCGGACTTACGCGTATTCCCAATTGGAACGATTCTATTCGTACCAGGTTATGGGTATGGTGTAGTGGCTGATAAGGGCGGTGCAATAAAAGGAAACCGTCTTGATCTGTATTATGATACGGTGAAAGATGTTTATAGCCAATGGGGTAAGAAAAAAGTAAATGTGTATGTAGTTAAGGTAGGAAATGGTAAGTTTACAGAAGAAGAGTTGACGATGTTAAATCAAGATGAAACGATGCAAGTGTTTCGCGGCCAATATTTAAAACAAAGATAGTCTAGTGGTAATTACGCTAGACTTTTTATTTTATATTAGAAGAAATGGCAGAAAGATGGATTGTGTAGGATGTAACAGAAGTTAGAATTGTCGCATTTTATCGAAAATAAAGTTATAATAAAGGTAGAGTAGAGAAATTTAGGGGGTCTGAACATGTTTCAAGTACAAAAAGAATTAGCAAGCCATGAAGCGGTGATTGTTGCCTTATTTGAAGAAGAAAAAACGAGTAGTTTTGTACAAGAATTGGACAAAGCGTTTGAAGGACAATTACAAGTTTTATTAGAAGAGAAAGACCTTTCTACAAAGAAGAAAGCTATTTCAAAAGTACATAGTTTAGGGAAAACAAATGTGAAACGTTATTATTTCGTTGGTTTAGGAAAGAAAGAATCTTATACGACGGAAATATTACGTGCGGCTCTTGGTAAGGCGTTTAAAACGTTACAAGCAGCAAAAGTACAAGATGCAGCAATCTTACTTGATTCTTTCGTAACAGAGAAGTTGGATGCGATTGATGTAGCTCATATTGCAGCAGAAGTACAAGGCCTTGGTACATATGAATTACAAACGTATAAATCAGATAAAAAGGAGCGTGTAGAGTTAGAGAAGTTCACGGCTATTACAGCGGAAGATGCACAGGAAATTGAAGCTGCATTAACAGTTGGCTACGTACATGGACGTGCAACAAATTCAGCTCGTACACTTGTAAATATGCCACCAAACGTATTAACAGCGACAAAGCTTGCTGAGTATGCTGTTGAGTTAGCGGAGAAGTATGATATGGATTATAAAGTTCTTGAGAAAGAAGAGATGGAAGAGCTTGGTATGGGTGCATTGCTTGCAGTAAACCAAGGTAGTGTAGAGCCACCAAAAATGATCGCTCTTATTTATAAAGGAAAAGAAGAGTGGACAGATGTTATTGGATTCGTTGGAAAAGGAATCACATACGATACAGGCGGTTATTCTTTAAAACCACGTGAAGGCATGGTCGGTATGAAAGGTGATATGGGCGGTGCAGCTGCTGTATTAGGTGCGATGGAAATTATCGGTGAACTTCGCCCTGAGCAAAATGTGATCGCTGTTATTCCATCAACGGATAACGTTGTAAGTGGTACAGCATTTAAGCCAGACGATGTAATCACATCTATGAGCGGAAAAACAATTGAAGTATTAAATACAGATGCAGAAGGTCGCTTAGCATTAGCTGACGGTATTACGTATGCGAAAAAACTAGGTGCAAACTACCTTGTTGATGTTGCGACATTAACAGGCGGTGTAATTGTTGCACTTGGAAATCATACGACAGGCGCAATGACAAACAATGAAGAGTTATTTGAGCAAGTGCTAGAGGCATCTATGGAAACAGATGAATCAATTTGGCAATTACCAATTTTTGATCGTGATAAAGAACGCGTGAGAAACAGTAAGTTTGCTGATTTAAATAACTCACCAGGCCGCGAAGGACATGCGGTTATGGCAGGTACATTCCTAGGTGAATTCGCTGAAGACACACCTTGGGTACACCTAGACATCGCTGGAACATCTGAATCATCAGGAGCACATGATTTAGGACCAGCTGGAGCAACAGGTGCAATGGTACGTACACTTGCAACACTTGTTGAACGTTTCGGAGAAGAATAAGATAATAAGAGAAGGCTGTTCCTACATTTTGGAACAGCCTTTTTTATTAGTATGACTATGGTCGTCTTATCCCACATGAACTGCCTGTAAACAATAGTTTCACTTTATAAAGAAATCGTATATAAAGTACCGTTTAAAGCAAATGAAGTGCGACCCGTTTCTTCAGAGACAACTAAAATAAGTGCATCGCTTTTTTCTGATAAGCCAATTGCAGCTCTGTGACGTGTTCCTAGCTCTGGATCAACTTCTGTACTTTTTGTTAGTGGAAGAATATTAGCAGCGGAAACAATATGATTATTTTTAACGAGAACGGCTCCGTCATGAAGAGGGTTACCTGGATAAAAAATCGATTCGAGCAGTGGTGCGGTTAAATGAGCGTTTAACGTTGTTCCAGTTTGAATACAAGATTCAAGTGTCTCGTTTCGTTCCACAACAATAAGAGCACCGTGTTTTCTGGCGCTTAAATGCTGGACAGCTGTTGTAATGAACTGTGAGCTTTCCGTATAAGGTGATAAATACGCTTGAATATAGTATGTAGCTGCCAGTGTTTGTACATTTGCTAACATATGATGAATATCTTCCATCTTACACAAAATACATTCATCTTCTTTATCAATTGCTTGCCTCATAATTGATAATTCTTTTTCGGCAATTTCAATCATTTGCTTTGTTTGTATTTTAAGTTCTTCTGACAAGCCCCATTCCTGCATAATCCTCATTCCCTTTAGTGGAGTATTTAACCATAGTGTATACAAATATTCCTAGTAAAATCCTGTTAGATTGTAAAAAATATTGAGATACAGGTTGTTTTTTTCATATAATAAAGGTATGACAAGCGAGGGGAGATAGAAGGATGAACTGGAAACAAGAATTTAGTCGCTGGCTTTCATATGCAGAGTTAGACGCAGAACTAAAAGAACAGTTAGAAAACATGAAGCAAGATGAGAAGAAAATCGAGGACAGTTTTTATAAAAATCTAGAATTCGGTACAGGTGGTATGCGTGGTGAACTTGGTGCTGGTACGAACCGTCTGAACGTATATACAGTTCGTAAAGCAACGCAAGGATTAGCGAAGTTTATTGAAAAACTAGGTGAAGAAGCGAAGAAGCGCGGTGTTGTTGTAGCGTATGATTCTCGTCATAAATCACCTGAGTTCGCAATGGAAGTAGCTGCTACACTTGGTGCGCACGGTATTACAACATATGTGTTTGAAAGCTTACGTCCAACGCCAGTGCTTTCTTTCGCAGTTCGTCATTTACATACAGTGAGTGGAATCGTTCTTACGGCAAGCCATAATCCGCCTGAGTATAACGGTTATAAAGTATACGGTGAAGATGGTGGGCAGTTGCCTCCAAAAGAAGCTGATGAATTAATTAGCTACGTAAACGAAGTAGAAGATGAATTAACAGTTGAGGTTGCCGATGTGGAGCAATTAAAAGCTGACGGTTTATTACATATTATTGGAAAAGAAGTAGATGATGCATATGCAGCAGAATTGAACAATGTCATTATTAATAAAGAAATGGTACAAAAGGTTGGGAAAGACTTAAAGATCGTCTTTACACCACTACACGGAACATCAAATATTTCTGTACGCCGTGGTTTAGAAGAAGTTGGATTTACAGATGTAACAGTTGTAAAAGAGCAAGAGTTACCAGATCCGAACTTCTCTACAGTGAAATCACCAAACCCAGAAGAGCATGCAGCGTTTGAGTATGCAATTCGTGACGGTGAGAAGGTAGGCGCAGATGTGTTAATCGCAACAGATCCTGACGCAGACCGCCTTGGCGTAGCAGTTCGTAATCACGATGGTGAGTTCCAAGTATTAACTGGTAACCAAACAGGTGCATTAATGCTTGATTACTTATTATCTCAAAAGAAAGAAAACGGAACGCTTCCAGAGAACGGTGTTGTATTAAAAACAATCGTAACGTCTGAAATTGGCCGTACAATCGCGAAAGCATACGGTTTAGATACAGTTGATACGTTAACTGGATTTAAATTTATTGGTGAGAAAATTAAACAGTATGAAGAAAGTGGACAATACGAATTCCAATTCGGTTATGAGGAAAGCTATGGTTATTTAATTCGTCCATTCTGCCGTGATAAAGATGCAGTACAATCTGTTCTATTTGCATGTGAAGTAGCTGCATACTACAAATCACAAGGTAAAACGTTATACGATGGTCTATTAGAAGTATTTGATAAGTACGGTTTCTTCCGTGAAGATCTTGTATCGTTAACACTAAAAGGAAAAGATGGAGCGGAACAAATCCAAGAAATGATGGCAACATTCCGTGAAAATCCTCCGAAAGAAGTAGCGGGCTTAACAGTTGTAGCAGTTGAAGATTATAAAGCAAGCATCGTTACATCTTTACAAGATGGACATAAAGAAGAGATTCACTTACCGAAATCAAATGTGTTAAAATATCAATTAGAGGACGGTTCTTGGTTCTGCTTACGTCCATCTGGAACAGAACCGAAAATCAAGTTCTACTTTGGTGTACAAGATAATTCTTTACAAAATAGTGAACAAAAGTTACTTACTATTAAAGAAGATATTATGAATCGTTTATAATATAAAGTAATTTTAAGTAGTAGGGAACAAAAGGGAGCGAAATCTCCCTTTTGTTCTATGTAAGGAAATGATCGTTATTGATTCTGACAGAAGAGAGGGTATTTTGTGATGAAAAAAGTAAGAAAAGCCATAATCCCAGCAGCTGGATTAGGAACACGTTTTTTACCAGCTACAAAAGCAATGCCAAAAGAAATGTTACCGATAGTAGATAAACCAACTATCCAATACATTGTAGAAGAAGCAATACAATCAGGAATCGAAGATATTATTATCGTTACTGGTAAAACAAAGCGCTCTATTGAAGATCATTTTGATAATGCATTTGAGTTAGAGCAAAACTTATTAGAAAAGAAAAAGTATGAGTTACTTGAAAAAGTACAGGCTTCTTCAAAAATGGTAGATATTCACTATATCCGTCAAAAAGAACCAAAAGGATTAGGGCACGCGGTTTGGTGTGCACGTAAATTCATCGGTGATGAGCCATTCGCTGTTTTATTAGGTGATGATATCGTTCAAGCTGAAAAACCATGTTTACGTCAATTAATAGAAGAATATGATAAAACGCTTTCTTCTGTTATTGGTGTACAAACGGTTCCAGAAGATGAAACACATCGTTATGGAATTATCGACCCATTAGAGCAAGAAGGACGTCGTTACCAAGTTCGTAATTTCGTTGAGAAACCAGCAGCAGGTACAGCACCTTCAAACTTAGCAATTATGGGACGTTACGTTTTAACACCTGAAATCTTCATGTTCTTAGAACAGCAACATGTTGGTGCTGGTGGTGAAATTCAGTTAACAGATGCTATTCAAAGCTTAAACGAAATTCAACGTGTATTCGCTTACGATTTCGAAGGAACGCGCTACGACGTAGGTGAAAAGTTAGGATTCGTTCAAACGACAATCGAAATGGCACTGCAACACCCAGAATTACGTGATGACATGGTCGTAATGATGAAGAAAATTTTAGAAAAACATACGAATCAAGAGTCTTAATATAGTGATATAATCCCCTGTCGGATGGGCGGTAAAGGAACGTATTTACTGCTTAATTTAAAAGGGGATTTTTTTGAGAAAAAAAGACACTCTGGAGAGAGTGTCTTTAATTTTTATCAGTAGGCTTTAGCTCATTAGCTTTGGATTTAATTTCATCAGTAATAGCGATATTAATATTTCCAGCTGCTTTTTTGTATTCCTGAATCAATGCATTAACATTTTGATTAAATGAAATTAAGCTGCCACTTGGAGATTGAGCTTGTTCGTTAAGCGCTGTGATAATCCCGTATATTTTTTTATATTCTTCATAGGTTTCTTTATACTTATTAGGCTGTTCTTTTGCGGCTTCAGAGACTAACTTTAAATCATTTCCCATATTACTATAAAACGTATCAACGGTTGTAATCATTCCATCAATTTCTGTTCTCTTAGAACTTAGTGCATTATTGAAGTCCTGTCTTTTATCTATTGCACTTGACCATGTAGTTGAATACTCGGATAATACGTAAGATGCTGCATAATTAAAGGTATTTATATTATTATAAAAAGATGCTGCTGCAACTAAATAATTAGCTTCTTTTTTCTTTTGGGCTTGAAGAGCTTGATACTCCTCTTCCATATTTGTTACTTTTGTTATCGTAAAGAGAAGAATGATAATGGATATAATTGATGTAACAAATAATATTATAGATGTTACTAAAGATTTTTTTGCTGGTAATTTTCGTACTTTCTTAATTAACCCAATAACAATAAAGATGAAAGCCGCGCATAAACTAACTATAGTAAGAATTAAAAAGAAAAATGCTAGGCCGTTTCCAAAGGTATATGACATTCCTAACTCACTATTTCCGTATAATTTGTAACCGATACTCATACCTAGTATGAAAAATAAAGATAGTACTCCGACACTTACTTTAATAAGTGTATTTTTTGATAGATTCACTGATTTTCCTCCAAAATATTGTTCTAATTAGATGTGTAAATATAAGATTTGCTGAATTAGCATAACAAAAATCATTTCTAATATGTGTCGTATATTGTCGAAAATGAAAAAAGAGTTATCTTAACATAGTAAGATAACTCTTTTTTATTATGAAATTGTCGAATGAGAATGTTGATAAGCGGAACGACGCACAGCATAATATATACGAGGTGCGATAATGGCACCGATAATTGTAAATACAATATCTTTTACTGCAAACCACATCATAATCATCCAAGCTGTTTTATAGCTCATATTACCACCCATGAAGAGATTGACTGCCCCGTACATGTAAGTAGTACCGATAATATAAGTTAAAATGATTCCTGTGAACGAAGCAATTGCAAATGTACTAAATGTTGGTTTTTCCTTTTGTTCTACTAGTTTTCCTGATACGTAAGCAACGATAATAAATGCGATAATAAAACCACCAGTAGGATCTAAAAGTGCTCCAAATCCAGCTTTGAAGTTAGCGAAGATTGGTGCACCTGCTAATCCAACGAGCATGTAAACAGTCATTGATAATGCACCAAGTCTACTTCCAAGAAGAAGCCCTGCTAAAATTGCGAAAAATGGTTGCATAGATAAGGGGATACCTGCTACTTGCAGGAATGGTGCCCAAGATACAATATTTGCACCAATAGCCATAAGAGCGACGAACATGGCAGCTAATGCTAAATCTAAAACATGAAATCTTCTCATAATGTTAACCTCCTGTTGTTTTTAGGTTAACATTATCGTAGCGAAAATATTTACTTGTTGTCAATTAAAAAATTTTGATAAGAAGGCTTCAAATAGTCTCTTAGCAACGTATACGGAATACGAAATTGTGGAATTCCGCTTGAGTAAGGCGCAATTTCATATAATGGGAAATAAATGACGAGATTGTCCGGTTCTAAAAAGAAGTGAAACTTTTTCGTGCTCATGACCTTTTCAGTTGCATCGGGAAAATAAATGCTTTCATTTTGTTTAATTTGTCTTACAATCTCAGCACGGATTACTTCTTTATATGTATCTTTTTGTTGAAATAAATCGTCTAAGTGTAGTAACTTTTTTTCTTTTAAATCAAATGTGTTTGCCTTCCACGTATAAAGACCATGTGCTCCGCCTGTATATTGATAGTAATTCACATATAGGCTAAGAAAAGGTGGCTTATTTAAAGAAACTTTATAATCAACATTCGCCACGTACGGATGAAATGGTGTACTAGATCCTTCTGTTTCTTTATAATATTTTTTTGCGTCTTTTTCTAATTTGGTTTTAAATTTGTCAGTAGATTGTTTGTAATAGAAATTAAGCTTATTTTGAAATTTAGAGTCGGAAAAATTATGAAAAGAAGGTCTGTTAATTTGATATTCTATATAAGGTTTCTTACCTTTTTGCGTGACAGTCTGAACATCGATTGTCAGGTTGGATGCTTTGGCTGCTAGTGCACAATTTGGTACAATAGTCAGCAAGGAGAACATAAGCAGTAATATACAAAATTTCTGTTTCATTTAGGTGAAACCTCCTTATCTAAGTGTTATAAGTAGTTTGAAAATAAATAGGTAAAATTATACATTCAATTAAAGTCAGAGAAGGAGGAAACGATATGGCAAAAACTTTAATGGATTCACTTGGAATTGAGTTGTTAGAGATGACAGAAGATAAGGTGGTTGCTACGATGCCTGTTGATGAGCGTACGCATCAGCCTTTTGGCTTTTTACACGGTGGTGCATCTCTTGCACTAGCAGAAACAGTAGCAAGTGTTGGCTCGTACAATTTAATTGATCAAGAGAAATGCATCTGTTTCGGTTTAGAAATTAATGCGAATCACATTCGCTCAAAGAAAGATGGAATTGTAACAGCAATCGGAACACCGATACATAGAGGACACTCAACGATGGTTTGGGATGTGCGTATCATTGATGAGAATGATGATTTACTATGCATATCAAGATGTACAGTAGCAATTAAAGAAAAACGTGAAAAATAGAAAAGAGGCTGCTCATTAGAGCAGCCTCTTTTTCTTATAATTAGAACTGGATTTTCTTCTCTAAGAAACCTTTTAGTTCGCTAATTGGCATACGAACTTGTTCCATTGTGTCACGGTCACGTACTGTAACAGCTTTGTCTTCAACTGAGTCGAAGTCATAAGTGATACAGAATGGTGTACCGATTTCGTCTTGACGACGGTAACGTTTACCGATAGAACCAGTTTCGTCAAAGTCTACCATAAAGTCTTTAGCTAGTTCTGCGAATACTTCAGTAGCACCTTCAGATAGCTTTTTAGATAATGGTAAGATAGCTGCTTTGTATGGTGCTAAAGCAGGGTGGAAACGAAGAACTGTACGAGAATCGTTTTCTAATTGTTCTTCTTCATATGCATCACATAAGAATGCTAATGTTACGCGGTCAGCACCTAAAGATGGCTCGATGCAGTACGGTACGTAACGCTCATTCGTTTGTGGATCGATATAGTTAAAGTCTTCGTTAGAGTGTTCCATGTGACGTTTTAAGTCGAAGTCTGTACGAGATGCTACGCCCCATAGTTCGCCCCAACCGAATGGGAATCTGAATTCAATATCAGTTGTTGCGTTACTGTAGTGAGATAACTCTTCTTCACCGTGGTCACGAAGACGCATGCTTTCTTCAGTCATACCAAGTGAAAGTAACCAGTTCTTACAAGTTTCACGCCAGAATGCGAACCACTCTAAATCTTCACCAGGCTTACAGAAGAATTCAAGTTCCATTTGTTCGAATTCACGTGTACGGAATGTGAAGTTACCAGGCGTGATTTCGTTACGGAAGCTCTTACCGATTTGGCCAATACCAAATGGAAGCTTTTTACGCATAGAGCGTTGTACGTTTTTGAAGTTTACGAAAATACCTTGTGCTGTTTCAGGACGAAGGAAGATTTCGTTTGTGCTAGACTCTGTAACACCTTGGAATGTTTTGAACATTAAGTTGAACTGACGGATTTCAGTGAATTCTTCACTACCGCAATCAGGACATTTTACTTCATGTTCTTTCATTAAGTCAGCCATTTGGTCGAAAGTAAGACCGTCAACAACCATTTCGATGCCTTTTGCATCTAAAGCATCTTCAATTAATTTGTCAGCACGGTGACGAGCTTTACATTTTTTACAGTCGATCATTGGATCGTTGAAGTTACCAACGTGACCAGAAGCGATCCAAGTTTTTGGATTCATTAAAATAGCTGCGTCTAAACCAACGTTGTATGGAGATTCTTGAATGAATTTTTTCCACCAAGCTTTTTTAACGTTATTTTTTAATTCGATTCCAAGTGGACCGTAATCCCAAGTGTTTGCAAGACCACCGTAAATTTCAGAACCAGGGAAAACAAAACCGCGATGTTTCGCTAAGTTTACTACTTGTTCCATTGAATACATAAGAAAATCCTCCTTTTGAAAGTTAACGTATTGGCGATGACGTGCTCAGGTAACTTGTGAAACGCGCAGTATATGCTTTGAAAAACATAAAAAAACGCTCATCCCAAGGCTTAATTGCCTAGGGACGAGCGTTTGCCCGCGGTTCCACCCTAGTTGATACACAAAAGGGTGCATCCACTTTATCACGTATTGCTCGAGACTGCCGTTTCCTTGCGGCTTCAGGCTTTCACTATCCCTGAATCGCTTTTTGTGCAAGTACTTATAAGTCCGTCATCGCTACTTATATTAATAATAATGAACATATTCTAACACGTTCTTTTTTAAATCTCAATAGAGGAACGCGTCTATCTATGATAGAGTCTCGCCTATTTTTTCATTATCTATTCCATAATTTTGTTTAATGTGCTTAATTGCTTCACGTTTACTGAGCGGGGCAAGCTCGTTATTTTGCACGTATTCCCAAACGACATCTGGATTTGTTTTTGCGTATTCACGAAGGACCCATCCAATCGCTTTTTGAATGAAAAATTCTTTTGAAGAATGTAGCTGTCCAATAATCCAGAAAAGAAGTTCTTCATCCATCTTTTGTTTATATTTCAGCTGGAATAAAATAGCTGCGCGTTGTAACCATATGTTATTTGATGCAATCCATTTTGGAATATAGGCAGAAATTAATTCTGGATGTTGTAAAAAGATATTCCCTAAAAATGTAGGAACGATGCTATCGACAGTGTCCCACCAAGATTTTGTTACAATTAGTTCTTCTAAGAAGGGGATATGCGTTTCGTTTATATGCTTTTTATATTTTTGCATAATATCGAGTGCGGCTGCTTGAAATTCTCGTTCTGGTAAATCCCAAAGCTCACGTACGATAATTTGGAAGTCTTTTTGATCTGGGAGAGTATGTATTTGAATGACATCTTTCAATAATTGTCTTCTCTCGGGAGTTTGAATACCGAGAAATGGGAAGTGATTTTTCATATAACGTGCCATCGGTTCTGCTTTTTCTGGGTTTTTATGAGCTATGAAATGCTCTTGTAATGCTTTTACAAATGGATGCATCAGTTGTTCTCCTCTCTTAATTATCTTGCTCTTATTATTATACAGAGAGTTTGGATAAATTTTAAAACATAACTTGCAATGCAACGAAATATGTTGAGAGTAGAGAGGAGAGGATAAGATGGAAGATCAGGGCTTACTAGCAGGTTTCTTTGCTCTTAGTTTTGCGTTTATTCTTGTTATCATAATTTGGGCAATTATTGCGTATTTGTTAACGGCTTTTGCACTGTATACGATGGCGAAAAATGATGGTGCAACGGATGGTGTTCTTGCTTTTATTCCTTTTGTAAATAGTAAGATATGGGGTGATTTAGCGAAAGACAAATTACCTGATTTCTTGAAAGAAGAAGCGGGATGGAAAGTGTTCGGTATATATGTCGCATGTTTCATTTTTAATTTCGTACCAATTCTATATTTAATAGCAACAGCTGTATCACTTGTATTGTCTATTTATCTCATTTACGCTATTTTAGATAGATACGGAACGAACTCTATATTATTTACGATTATTCATACCATCACATTTTCGGTGTTCTTGCCGATTCACTTGTTCATTATTCGAAATGAGCCGGTGAGGTATAACGAGTAGATATATGTAATATTTGAGACAGAAAAAGCGCCCTGAAAGCAGGGCGCTTTTTTGTACTACATAAGGTAGCGTACATAAATATAAATATGAGAAATGATTAATGAAACGATCATAATTGGGAAACCGACTTTTAAGAAGTCCATGTAGCTAAACTTATGTCCTTCACGGCTTGCGATACCTGCGACAATTACGTTAGCTGAAGCTCCGATTAATGTTCCGTTTCCGCCTAGACAAGCACCTAATGCTAATGCCCACCATAATACGTCGATTTGTGCGTCAGAAGGTGATAAACCTAGCCCAACTGCCATATCGTTAATAAGTGGAATCATTGTTGCAACGAATGGAATGTTATCGATTGTTGCAGAGGCGATACCAGATACCCATAAAATAAGGATAGATGCGTAAGAAATATCTCCGCCAGTTATTCCAATTACTTTTTGAGCTAGCATTTTAATAAGACCGATATCGATAAGTCCTCCAACGAGTACGAATAGTCCTGCGAAGAAGAAGATTGTTACCCACTCTACACTTGCGAATACTTCTTCAATTTCATGCTCTTTCACACCAATTAACATAAGTACAGTAGCACCAGTTAAGGCAATGATAGCTGCATCAACATGGAAAATCGAATGAGTCATAAAACCTACGATTGTAAGTCCAAGTACTGTTAATGATTTTTTCATTAATACTGGATCTTTAATGTATTGCTTTTCATCTAGGCTCATTAATTTTTTAACTTGTACAGGGTCAGCAATTAATTGTTTACGGTACATGAAGTAAAGCATTACTGCTGTAACTGCAATAATAATAATTACGATTGGTGCTAAGTTTAACAAGAATGCATTGAAGTCTAAATGTTTGTTTGCAGAACCAATCATAATATTTGGTGGGTCACCAATTAATGTTGCTGTTCCTCCAATGTTTGAAAAAATAATTTCAGAAAGTAAATAAGGAACAGGATTTACTTGCAGTATGCGCGTAATAGATAAAGTAACTGGAACAACAAGAAGTACAGTTGTAACGTTATCTAAAAATGCGGAACCAAGCGCAGTAAGTAAGGAAAGTGAAATTAAAATTTTAATTGGATTTCCTTGTGCCCCTTTTGCTGCTTTAATGGCAACGTATTGGAAGACGCCCGATTTACTCGTAATATTCACCAGAATCATCATACCGATGAGTAGTGTAATCGTCCCCCATTCAATATGTTTCGTGAAGGCGTTGTGTAAATCAACGACCCCCATAATTACCATAAGTGCTGCACCAAGAAGTGCGATGACAGCGCGATTAATTTTTTCAGAAATAATAATGGCATATGTAATTAAAAAGACTGCGATAGCAAAATAATACTGCCAGTTTGCGAGCTCTTGCGTTGTTTCGTGCAAAACTCTCATCTCCTTTCATTCACTTTTCTTAGTGTGTCAAAAATGTTCTCGAAGAAACACACATAAAGTCATTATAAAGTAGAAAAATGGAGGATGTAAATGAGAGGGGGTATTTTGTCATATTTTCTGCATTGGTCATTTTTTCTTATTTTTAAAAATATTTGTGGGTATTTGACATATATATAAGATACATCCAATCTGAATATTTAAAATGGAATTAGCATTCGAGCTTGTTCGTGTAGGAGTGTCAAATAGAAAGGAATGACAAAGATGATAAGGAAGGGATCGTATGGATGAACAACGATTTTTATTTTTGGATTTTGAGTTTACGATGCCCCAGCACAGAAAAAAACCAAAAGGATTTTTCCCGGAGATTATTGAGGTAGGACTCGTTTCGGTTGTTGGCTGTAAGGTAGAAGACACGTATTCAGCTCATGTTAGGCCGAAAACTTTTCCTTCTTTAACAGATCGATGTAAGAAATTTCTAGGGATTAAACAAGAAGCCGTAGATAAAGGGATTTTGTTTCCAGAACTCGTTGAAAAACTTGCAGAATATGAAAAGAGATGTAAACCGACCATTGTTACGTGGGGAAATATGGATATGAAAGTGTTGAAGCATAATTGTGAAATGGCGGGAGTCGACTTTCCATTCTTAGGACAGTGCCGTGATTTATCGCTTGAGTATAAGAAGTTTTTTGGGGAGAGAAATCAAACAGGATTGTGGAAAGCAATTGAGGCGTATGGAAAAGTAGGGACGGGTAAGCATCATTGTGCGCTAGATGATGCGATGACGACGTATAATATTTTTAAGTTAGTAGAAAAAGATAAAGAGTATTTAGTGAAACCGGCACCTCCAACATTAGGAGAGCTCGTTGATTTTTCAAAAGTGTTAAAGAAAGTGAGTACACAGTAACGACCAAATTGCACAGTATGTAATTTGGTCGTTTTGTTTTTTTAAAGTTTGTAGTCTTTTTTTAATTGCTCTAATGTTTCTAGACTACGAACCGCAAAAGGTGAATCATCTTCAGAAAATGAATTCATTTGAGTTTCTAATGCTAATTTGAGTGAATCTGTATAATCTGGAATTTCTCCTTCATATTTCTTCACCATTTGCTCTGGAATGTTCGTCTGTTCACGGAAAGCTAAAGCGCGTCTTTCATGGAAAAATGGTACGTCAGCTTGTTTTACGTTATGTAAGTCACCTTGCACCGGATGTTTTAAAACAGCTAATACTTTTACGACGTAACTGCCAGGGCGGCTATTTGTAACTTCGCCGATGTATTTTCCAGTTTTATAAATACCTGTAACGATTTCACCAATTTCAAATGTTTCTCTCATATTTTTCACCTCAAGTTTATAGTAAGGAAAGTAGGAGAAGGAGTCAAAGAAATCATTTGCTTTCGGAACGCCCCCTTGAGAATATGAATCGGTTCAACTATAATTTAAAATAATATAACAGAAAATTCTGATGGTTTGTGAATCCTATAATAAGGAGTGTTTCATATGATGCCTTTATATTTTCCGGAAGATAAAACAGAATATATTATTCCAGGGATTGTTTGCGTTCTATTTATCATTGGTGCTGTTGCCACGTGGCGTATGTTTATTCGTGTATCAAAACGAGAAGCAGACCGATTGCAGAAGGTTGAAGAAAAATTATTAGCAGAAAAGAAACAGTAATTCATTTTTGTATGTTTCCCTCTATGCTCGGACAATCTAAGGGCAGAATATATTTTGGAGGGAATTGAATGAAAAAACGGCTTTTTTTCAGTTGTTGTTTATTATTTCTGATGGCAGGTTGTGACCAAGGAAAGCCGAAAGAAATTGACGTGAAATTACATAATGCTTCGGGTGATGAAGTGGGGACTGCGAAAGTAGTTCAGAAAACTAGCGGAGTGAAAATTAAGATTAAAGGGGAAGGTTTCGCACCAGGCCCGCACGGACTACATGTACACGAAATTGGCGAGTGTAAAGCACCCCGTTTTGAATCAGCTGGAAATCATTTTAATCCAGATGATAAAAAGCATGGACTACTCAATCCGAAGGGTGCAGAAAATGGAGATTTACCGAACGTAATTGCAGATGGTTCTGGAAAGATTAAAGCAGAAATCGATGCGCCGCATATAACACTTGAAGAAGGAAAAACGACAATTCATAGAAAAGATGGAGCGTCTATTATTATTACAGAAAACGCTGATGATGGCATGACACAACCGACAGGGAAATCCGGTGATCGAATTGCTTGTGGTGTCATTGTAAAAAAAGCATCGGATATGAAGAAAAAGTAAAAGCTACCGTGCATGGTAGCTTTTTTGTGAGACGTAATTGAAAAGATATCGATAAAGGAGGTTGTCCCAAATGATGTAGGACAGCCTCCTTTCTTATGATGAAAACGTATGGCGCAGTCTATTTAAAATTTCTTCTAAAACAGATCTTGGACAGCCGATGTTAATTCGAATATGTTCTTCGCCGCCTAGTCCGTATTTCTCGCCAGGTTCAACGATGATTTTCCCTTTTTCCTCAAGTAATTTGGTACGCTCGTTTTGAGAAAGCTTTAGGCGAGAGCAATCAATCCATAATAAAAAGCTACCTTCTGGTTTCGTTACGGAAAGAATAGGTATATGATCTTTCATATATTCACAAGCGAACTTAGCGTTATCTTCTATATATAATCGAATTTCATTTAGCCAATCGTTACATTCTGTATAGGCACTTTGCATCGCTGTATAGGCAAATATATTTAATCCGTGGAAGCCTTGTCTATATTGGATAGATGTAAAGGCTTGACGGAGCTTTTCGTTTGGAATGATAATAATCGATGCTTGTAATCCAGCGATATTAAATGTTTTACTCGGAGCCATACAAGTAATCGTGCGCGCTGCTAATTCTTCGGATAAGGAAGCGAACGGTGTATGTGTATGATCTGCATAAATAATATCGGAATGAATTTCATCTGCGACAACGATTACATTATATTTTGTACATAACGCGCCAAGCTGTGTGAGTTCCTCTTTTGACCAAACACGCCCAATTGGATTGTGAGGACTACAAAGAAGCATGAGTTTGACACCTTGTTGAAATTGCTGTTCTAAATGCTCAAAATCTATCGCATATGTATCATTTTGTTTCTGTAATGGACTCACGCATAATTGTCTATTGTTTGTTGTAACCATTTCGAAAAATGGGGGATAAATAGGTGGTTGTACGAGAACGGATTCATTTTCTTTTGTGAAGGCCTGTATGCTCGTACTAAGAGCTGGAACGATTCCCGCGCTAAAGACAATCCATTCTTTTTGAATATCCCAGTTATACTGTTTCTTTGTCCAGTTACAAATAATATCGCCCATATTTTCGGGAGGAAGTGTATAGCCGAAAATAGGATGCTCGATACGTTTCTTTAAAGCAGTTTGAATTGGTTGTGGTACTTCAAAATCCATATCAGCAATCCAAGCGTGGATAAGTTCTTCGTTTTTATATGTATCCCATTTTGTACTATGAGTTCCACGTCGATTGACTGTTTTATGAAATAGTTGCATAAGTTTGCCCCCTTCTTCTGTAAAACCGTTAAGTTATGAAAGTTCTCTCTCTTCTTATAGAATAGCTGATGTGATAGGATAAAGAAAAGTATTAAAAAGTGAAAAGGCGGGAAGCGAATGGGTGCATATGAAAAGATGATAGAGGTTGTGAAGAATTGGGATCCGTTTCAAATGGGACCGGAGTTTTATGAAACAGAAGCGAGCGATGTTGTGAACGTCGTAAGTGTGTTTGATGATTCAAAATACATCGCAAAGAAGATTCAACATATATACTTTATGTCTTTTGAGGAAGTACCTGCGCTTGAAAAATGTGAGAAGTTAGCTGTGGAATTACTTGTAATAAAAGAAGGCGGAAGTTGTTCATTGTAGGCTGTCGGAATTTCCGACAGCCCTTTTTATATTATTGCGCGGAAAACGCGATAATTTCTTCATAAACATGTTCAGGTTTCTCTTCAGGTAATAAATGTCCTGCATTTTCGTAAGAAATAAATTTCGAATTCGGTAAATCTTTGTGTAGACGATGACCTACATGTACAGGGACTACGCGATCTTTTTCACCCCAAATGAGTAGTGTAGGTGTTTCGATTTTTTGTAATTCAATTGAAGATAAGTCACCTTCGCGATCTCGTATCATACGAGTTAAAGCGGGGAATATACGGTTGTCATAAAAAGGAGCGGAATAGCCTTCCTTCATTTCATCGTCAATTAATGAGTGATCATGAACAACATTCATTAAGTTATGAACAATACCGCGCCGTATAATCCAGTTCTTTACGTATAAATGAAAGAACGGCAAATAGGAAGAATACATTAAAGGTAAGTTTGCGCGTGCTAAATAACTCGAGCTGCATAGTAAAATCGTCTTTGAAATTAATTCAGGACGTATACGGTTTACATAAAGAGAAATTTGCCCACCCATAGAATGCCCAACTAACACAATGTTTGAGAGAGATAAGTGTTCAATTAAATCGATAATAATCGTTGCTAAATTGTGATAAGAATACTTAAACAGATGAGACTTATCACTTTTTCCGAACGGTGGTAAATCAAGAGCAATGACTGTTCCTTCTTTCGATAGTAAAGGAATGAGACGGCGGTAACTGAATGAGGAAGATAAAAAGCCGTGAACGAGCACAAAAGTAGGACTTTCCGTTTTATTATCATGTTCATACAATTCGTAATGAATAGTAGTGCCGCGAGTGGAAAAAGTGAAATAAGGACAAGTATATTCGTGATTCATTTTTTGTCACTCCATTGATTTTTGTTCATATCATCTCCAAGAGAAAAGAAAATATGTTAACAAAAAAAGGCAAGATGACGATGTCATCTTGCCTTTCGTTTATTCAGTATTACCCGCGAACAATATTAGGCGGTGTTTTTCCTTGTAACCCTGCAACTAAATTTTCAGCGGCTGTCATAGCCATTTGCTGCCTAGTTTTTAACGTTGCAGATCCGATGTGCGGTAAAGTCACAACATTTTGTAATGATAAGAGCGGATTATCTTTTTGAATTGGCTCTTGTGTAAAAGTATCGATGCCTGCTGCAAAGATTTTCTTTTCTGCTAATGCATGGATTAATGCTTCTTCATCTACTGTTTTCCCGCGAGAAGCATTAATGAAAATAGCTGTTTCTTTCATTAATGAAAATTCCTTCTCTCCGATAAGATGATACGTTTCATCTGTTAATGGAGTAAGAAGAACAATAAAGTCAGACTGTGTTAGTAGTGTCTGTAAATCACAATATGTAGCATCGAATTTTTGTTCAGCTTCTTCTTTACGGCGGCGGTTATAATAAAGAACATCCATATCAAACCCGAATTTCGCTCGTTTTGCAACAGCTTCTCCAATTCGGCCCATACCGATAATACCGATTGTACTATGGTGTACATCCAGTCCAAAGTGCTCTTTTCCAATTTCGGCATTCCATTCACCATTTTTTACGTAAGAGTCGAGTTCACAAACACGGCGACCAGCAGATAGCATAAGAGCGAAAACGAGGTCAGCTACTGTATCATCTAGTACGTATGGTGTATTTGTTCCGATTACATTTCGATTTGCCATCGCTTGTAAATCAAAATTATCGTAACCGACAGAAATGTTGCTCACTACTTTTAAGTTAGGAGCCGCCTCCAATAATTCTTCATTAATAGCAGATCCAAAATTTAATAAACCATCTTTATCTTGTATTTTCTCCAATAGAACATCACGAGGTACCTTCTCATTTTGTTCCCATTTTTCATAATCACAGTGTTCTGATAAATAGTTTTCTACAAATGTTGGAACTGGTTCAGCAATATAAACTTTTGGTTTCACAATTCCATCCCCTTTCGCTTTATCACACATTTTTTTACTGATTAAAGTTTCACTTTACCCCGCTTTAACGAGCAGTAAGACTCCCACCTAAAAAGACGGTTGAGACAAAGAAGTGAGGTGGGAGATCAACTGCTCGTAAAAGCCCGATTGGTGCGGGCTAATAATCCATGGGGTGAACCTTTCCATGGATTAAAGTTTCACTTTATTTTGACATAATTCACTAAAAAAATCTTCTTTTCAAACTGGAAAGTGTATTTGTATAATTTAGACACAAACGAAAAGGAAGGATGATTTATATGGTGACAGAAAAAGAATTAGAATTATTAGCTTGTCTTGAAAAAAGTAGTCGATTATCTGTAGATACATTAGCGAAGCTGTTAAATATAGAAGTAGAAGAAGTAAAGAAAATGGTTGAGAAATTAGAAGCGGAAAAGATTATTGTGGATTATGTAACACATATCGATTGGACGAAGGTGAAAGAACATACAGGTTTAACGGCAATGATTGATGTGAAAGTTACGCCAAAGCACGGCGTTGGATTCGATGCGGTTGCTGAACAAATTTATCGCTATTCAGAAGTGAAATCTGTGTATTTAATGTCTGGGACATATGATCTGTCTATTACATTAGAAGGAAAGACAATGGGAGAAGTAGCGATGTTTGTTTCAGAAAAATTAGCAACAATTGAATCTGTCGTTTCTACGACAACACATTTCATTTTGAAGAAGTATAAACATGAGGGAATTATTTATGACAAAAACGATGATGATAAGCGAATTGTGGTAACGCCATGAAGCAATTTGAACTATCTAGAACAGCAGAATCTTTACAACCATCTGGTATTCGAAAGTTTTTCGATTTAGCAGCAAATATGAAAGGGGTTATTTCTCTTGGGGTAGGAGAACCAGACTTCGTTACTCCTTGGAATGTAAGGCAAGCATGTATTCGTTCTTTAGAACAAGGATATACGTCATATACAGCAAATGCAGGATTATTGGAGCTCCGTCAAGAAATAGCAAAGTATCTAAAAAACCAATTTGCAGTGTCTTATGATCCAAACGATGAAATCATTGTTACAGTTGGAGCGAGTCAGGCGTTAGATGTAGCGATGCGTGCCATTATAAATCCTGATGATGAAGTACTCATTATTGAACCAAGTTTCGTTTCTTATGCACCGCTTGTAACATTAGCTGGAGGAGTTCCGGTTCCTGTGACGACTACTTTAGAAAACGAGTTTAAAGTACAACCAGAACAAATTGAAGCAGCTATTACAGCGAAAACAAAAGCAATTTTGCTTTGTTCACCAAATAACCCAACAGGTGCAATGCTAAATAAATCCGAGCTTGAAGAAATAGCAGTGATTGTTGAGAAGTACAATTTAATCGTATTATCTGATGAAATTTATGCAGAGCTTGTATACGACGAAGTATATACAAGTTTCGCGAGCATTCAAAATATGCGTGAGCATACGATTTTAATTTCAGGATTTTCAAAGGGATTTGCGATGACAGGATGGCGCCTTGGTATGATTGCAGCTCCTGTTTATTTTTCAGAATTAATGCTCAAAATTCACCAATATTCCATGATGTGTGCACCGACGATGTCTCAGTTCGCAGCACTTGAAGCGTTACGCGCGGGGAATGATGAAGTAATTCGGATGAGAGATAGTTATAAGAAACGCCGTAATTTTATGACGACATCTTTCAATGAAATGGGATTAACATGTCATGTGCCGGGCGGAGCATTTTATGTCTTTCCTTCTATTTCTTCAACTGGACTATCTTCGGCGGAATTTGCAGAACAGTTATTATTAGAAGAAAAAGTGGCTGTTGTACCTGGAAGTGTATTTGGCGAAAGTGGTGAAGGATTTATTCGTTGCTCGTATGCAACATTGCTTGAACAACTAATGGAAGCAATGAAGAGAATGGAACGGTTCGTAGAGAATAAAAAAAGGACAAAACACAATACGTTTTGTCCATAAAAGGGGGGGAATACTAGAAAGCCATGTGTTAGTATTCTATCCCAATATTGGAGAATTATACTTACTTAAGGAAATTTTTTCATGAATTTTGAATGCGTTCTGTCATAGTGGTATAATTTACTAATATAAGGTATACGTATCCTGAGTAGCTTTACTTAGGGTACGTACTAACTAATCGGATATTTAACAATAAATCATCTGCTTTGCTATCTACAATTGTAGAGAAAATGGTAAACGTATGGGAGTGTTTCATATGTCAGAACAATATACAACAGGAGTGGTTGTAACAGGGAAAGTGACTGGGATTCAAGATTACGGTGCATTTGTAGCGTTAGATGCAGAAACACAAGGACTTGTGCATATATCTGAAATTACAAATGGATATGTAAAGGATATTCATGATTTTTTAAAAGTCGGCGATACAGTAGAAGTAAAAGTACTTTCAATTGATGAAGAACACAGAAAAATGAGTTTATCGTTAAAAGCGGCGAAAAGAAAACAAGGACGGATTCTTATACCGAATCCATCTGAGAACGGATTTAATACGCTGCGAGAAAAGCTAACAGAATGGATTGAAGAGTCCGAGTTAACAAAGTAAAAGAGGAGCGCATATGAGCGTTCCTCTTTTACTTTATCTTATGATATATATTTGCAAATATGATTGCATGCAATCATATTCGTATGTCGGAGGTGAAGTAAAGACATACTGACTAGCGAATTTCGTTCGTTTCTGGGTGAGTGCCAAGATTTTCTGATGGTTTAAAGAGTAAACCAAGATTGATAAGCCCAGAAATACCAACGATGCCGTAAATAATACGTGCAAGAGCTGAGTTTTGTCCACCGAAAATGGCTGCCACTAAGTCAAACTGGAAGAACCCGATTAGTCCCCAGTTCACAGCGCCAATGACAGTAAAGACTAATGCGATACGTTGCAGAGTACTCATGAAAAAGCCCCCCTTAATTGTGAAGCATGAGCAAGCGATGAGTTAATTAACTCTTTTATAGAATGGGGTAGTTATGTTGTTTTTATACATAAAAAATGTTCGAAATAGGATGTATATACATCTATACCGAAAAATGCGAATTTTTATGCAAAAAATGAACTTTTTCTAAAAAATATATATTGGTTACGTTTACAATGGGTGAATCGCTTGATTTACAACTTCAGTTTCGCTAAAGTGAATACAGAAATACATATCCATAATTGGAGGGAAAAAGATGAGTACACATGTAACGTTCGACTATTCTAAAGCGTTATCCTTCATCGGTGAACATGAAATCACTTATTTACGTGATGCAGTGAAAGTAACACATCACGCAATCCACGAAAAAACTGGAGCTGGGAACGATTTCCTTGGGTGGGTAGACCTTCCGCTTCAATATGACAAAGAAGAATTCGCTCGCATTCAAAAATGCGCAGAAAAAATTAAAAATGACTCTGACATTTTACTTGTTGTAGGTATCGGTGGTTCTTACCTAGGAGCACGTGCAGCAATCGAAATGTTAAACCATTCTTTCTACAACACGCTTTCTAAAGAACAACGTAAAACTCCACAAGTGCTATTTGTTGGACAAAACATTAGCTCCACTTACATGAAAGATTTAATGGACGTATTAGAAGGTAAAGACTTCTCTATTAACGTTATTTCCAAATCAGGTACAACAACAGAGCCGGCACTAGCATTCCGTATTTTCCGTAAGTTATTAGAAGAAAAGTATGGAAAAGAAGAAGCTCGCAAACGTATTTATGCAACTACAGATAAAGCGCGTGGTGCATTAAAAACATTAGCTGATAACGAAGGTTACGAAACATTCGTTATTCCAGATGATGTTGGAGGACGTTTCTCAGTATTAACGCCAGTTGGTTTATTACCAATCGCAGTAAGTGGCTTAAATATTGAAGAAATGATGAAAGGTGCAGCTGCTGGTCGTGAGGACTTCGGTACATCAGAACTAGAAGAAAACCCAGCTTACCAATATGCAGTAGTTCGTAACGCTTTATACAATAAAGGGAAAACAATTGAAATGCTTGTTAACTATGAGCCAGCACTTCAATACTTCGCTGAGTGGTGGAAACAGTTATTTGGTGAAAGTGAAGGAAAAGATCAAAAAGGTATTTTCCCATCTTCAGCAAACTTCTCAACTGACTTACACTCATTAGGTCAATATGTTCAAGAAGGTCGTCGTGATTTATTTGAAACAGTTCTAAAAGTAGGTAAATCTACACATGAACTAACAATCGAATCAGAAGAAAACGATTTAGATGGATTAAACTACCTTGCTGGTGAAACTGTAGACTTCGTAAACACAAAAGCATACGAAGGTACATTACTTGCACATAGCGATGGCGGAGTACCAAACTTAATCGTAAATATTCCTGAATTAAATGAGTATACATTCGGTTACCTTGTATACTTCTTCGAAAAAGCATGTGCGATGAGCGGCTACTTATTAGGCGTAAATCCATTTGACCAACCAGGAGTAGAAGCATACAAGAAAAACATGTTTGCTTTACTTGGTAAACCAGGATTTGAAGAGTTAAAAGCAGAATTAGAAGAGCGTTTAAAATAATAAAAAGCGGCCGGATTCCGGCCGCTTTTTATTATTTCATCGAAAAGTCCATCAATATATTCAAACTAGAGTGGGTATGCTAAAGAAAAAGTCTAGGAGGGATGGGCTTGATTCCAATTCAATCAAATTTAGAAGGACGTACATATGCGTTATATAAGTTAGAAGAGATAATGAAGCCACTCGGATATAGCATTGGTGGCAATTGGGATTATGATAAAGGATGCTTCGATTATAAAATCGATGAAGAAGATGGCTATCAATTTTTACGAGTGCCATTTACAGCCATTGATGGAGAACTAGATGTACCTGGTGTAGTAGTCCGCCTTGAAACGCCGTATATTCTTTCGCACGTATATCAAGACGAACTAGATGATCATGTGAATACTTTAACAGCTGGAACGAGTGGGATAGATCAATTTGCTGAGCCGAAAGATCCAGATGGAGATGTGAAAAGAAAATATATCAATATTGGGAAAGTGCTCATGCAAGAATTAGAGCGTCATTTTATTAATGGTGAATAACAATGAGTATGTCGCTTTCAATGAGAACGAAGGAATGAACTGGATTAATCATATATTGTTCATCACGCTTTATACCTAATAAGAGAATGTTTTGCTTTAAAAGAGTATAGCTACAATTTGCAAAAGTTTGTCCAGTGCAGGACGTGTGAAGCTCCATCAGTTGTAATTTATTATCAGTGATTTCGTCGTAAAGTGAAAATAGAACACCTGAAATGGAAGGGAATAAAAGGGAAGCGGTAAATACATAGCTCGTTAATTTATTTCCTTCTATAATTTCTGATACACCAGCTCTCGTTGCATTTTGTATTTGTTCAGAAGTAAGAAGTTCAGCGATGCAGTGAATGTTTGGATTGAGTCCTTTTGCAGTTAAAATATTTAAAATGGACTGTGTATCAGCTAAGCTTTCGTTTTTTTCTTTATCAGCCGTTATTAATATAGTGTGAGCAGTTGTAATATTAGCTTTTAATAATGTTTGATCGTGATGGGGGCATCCCTTTATAAATTCTAAATGATGAAATGGTTTTGGAAGTAGAGAAAGTGTTTCATCAATTAAAACGATATCAAGGTTCGGTTGTAGTACGTGCATTTGTTTTACAACGTGTTTTGCCCGTTCGTTCCAGCCGACAATAATCATATGACCGTTAGAAGTTGCAGCTTCTTCTCCTTTAACTTTCATATATTGTTTATTAATCATATCAGTGGCGAATAGAACCATATAATAAGAACAAAAACCAGTTCCAAATAAAATAATACCCATGCCGACAAGTTTGCCTAGTAGTGTATGCGGGGCAAAGTCACCATAACCAACAGTGAAAATGGTAACGATTGACCACCAAATTCCATCAAACCATGTGGTGAAGTGCGATGGTTCTAATCTATGTATAAGAAAGCCGGAAAAAGCAGTAAGTACAACAATAAAGCAAATTAAACGGAAAATAATGGAATCACGAAATGTATCTACTAAATTTGGACGAGATTTCAATTGCCTATTCCTCCTTACTTTGCAGGACTACATTCATTGTTACCATTATAGAAAAAAGAAAAACTCTCTAATTTAAAAGAGAGTTTGTTTCCTATTACATACTTTCCACTTCAGTTTGTTGGACACTTTCAAGATGCTGGAGAGCGTAATAAACATCGGCAGTATGTCTTTTTTGATCGATACATAATTTAAGATGTAAATAGTGAGAGCCATTTTCTAATGTTTTAAGCTTCATATTCTTCACTTTTATATCCATTTCTTTTATTTCTTCAATTACGATTGGGATATTGTCCATATTTCGCACAACAAGTTTCACAGCGATATCACGTTGACGAAATGATCTAGGGCCTACATATTTCATCGCGAGTGGTATAAGTTCGACACTAATCATAAGGAAACACATTCCGAAAATCGCTTCAATATAGAATCCGGCTCCAACAGCAATACCAATACCGGAAGCACCCCAAATCATAGCAGCAGTTGTTAACCCTGCAATACTATCGTTTCCTCTACGTAAAATAACACCGGCACCTAAAAAACCAATCCCTGATACAATTTGAGCGGCAAGTCGAAGGGGATCCATATTCATATGATCAGTATGTGGTAAATTGTAAGCTGCTTTAATAGAAACAATCGTCAGGAGGCAACTGATAATAGAAATAACTAAACAAGTTTTTAAACCAAGTGGTTTCCGTTTTAATTCGCGCTCTAAGCCGATGGCGAATCCTAAAATTGCCGAGAGACCTAGTTTGATTAATAAATCGGCATAGTCCATATATATTCCCCCTTGTATGATATGGTATATGAATAAAACGTTTATTATAGAAAGAAACGCTTTTTGATAGAGTAACTTTATATAGAATATATGTAGGAATTGCTCATACATGAAAGAGATATTTCGTTTAAGTATATGATATAAAAAAAGAAATGTAGTTAATTTTAAAAAAAGTTTTCAAAAGATGTTGCATTTCATTTTTCTGCATGATATATTAATAACCGTCGCTGATGCGGAAACGCAGAAAACGACAAAAAAGAAATTGAAAAACTTAGTTGACATCGAAAAACGAAGATGTTAACATAAGGAAGTCGCAAATGAGCGACCAAGTAGTTCTTTGAAAACTG
>NZ_QNUD01000054.1:0-54131 GCF_008042405.1 Bacillus sp. SH7-1 | reverse complement strand
AACGCCAGTAGGTCCAGTAATGCCGGTAGGTCCAGTAACACCAGTGGGTCCAGTTGGTATTGTAAATGTTGGAGTGGATGGAAATGTAGGTCCAATAAGATTCGGATCAAATGCGGCAGCAGATAATTGGTGATTAGACGTTAATTCGTTATTATCTTTTTTATTTGACACATCTTCACCTCCAAGAAATTACTAATCATATTTAATGAATGCGCAAATAAAGGGAAATATGAATAGATACTAAAGAGTTAGTGGGAAAAGGACAAGGTCACTTTTTTAACAATTAATATTGTAAATCAATTTACTGTCTATAATGATATTGAGAGTTTGTTTAAACATTAAATGTTGAGATTGAAGATTCATATAATGATGGAAGGTTGGATAAGATTTTTAATTTAATATGAAAGAAAAATATCTAATTGTAAAATAGAGGTTTTATCGACAAATAAGAAGATAAAATAGGGGACTTTTCCGGGGATTTTTCAAAATTAAATCAATATTACGCTATACCTATACAGTTCTTTGAAAAAAGAATAGTATGGGGATAACGTATCTATGCGCTCATTATCAAATGATCATAGCCCCTTTATCAAAACGTTACTCGGTCGGAATGGACGGAGTAGGCAGAAACCGAATGATTAAAATTTAATTTATATATTCAGCTACGATGCGTGAGTGTCGTGGCTTTTGTGTTTCTTATTGAACCTGGTAGGGTTGCTGGGTTGATTGGTGACATGAAACTTTTTTGTTTTATTACCACTATATAATTTGATATAATGATATATAACGCTTATATAATTATATAGTGAAAGGTGTAATGAAATATGAAAAAAATTGGATTAACTAAAGAGCAAATTGAAAAGATTCTTATTGAAAAAGGAACAGAAAATGGCACGTTTACAGGTGATGATATTTTAAGTTTGATAGCTATAGCTATCGAAGAGAATAACAAAGCCATTGCAAAAGAATTGACTGGTGTTGTATCTGGAGATTTAGTTAAAGGTTTAAAGAAATTAGGTCGTTAAGGGTATAAAGGTGAACGAGATGAATGATCCAGTTGTTGTAGAATTCTTTAATAGTTTGGGAACAAAAGCATTAATTTGCGCTTTGGCGGTACCATGCATTACTTTGATTTTTAAAGGATTACATAGTTTGAAAAATTAAGCACCCGAGTGGGTGCTTTTTCTTTTACGCAAAACAAACTAGAACGTGAGGTGGCAGGTGAGATGTAGATGGCGAGACAGCGTAGTTCAGACCGTGATAAAGCATTTGAAATATACAAAGCAAGCAATGGCGAGAAGCCACTTGTTGAGATTGCAAAGGAGTTAAACTTAAAGCCGTCTCAAAAGATTATCAACAGAAATTTAAAATCTAGAGACCTATATTTTTTTATCTTTTTTGAATTAATATAAAAGATAAGTGTCAAATTCATTTTGAAGAATTAAAGCAAAGTTTTGTTAATTTGGGTAAAAATGGAATAAGTCAATTCGACACTCTATGGTTTATAGTGAATTCATTTTTTAGATAATAAGAAAAAATACGATAAATATCAAAAATAAGTAAGTTTATCACGATAGAAAATAAAATTTATTGATTACAAAAAACGCGAAAGATGAGATTTCCTTTCGCGTTTTTCATTGTATGAATTTAATTTAATTCATTTTTTGCAGTTTCTAAATTGTAGTAGAGATAAAATAACTTATTTTCAATATAATCAGTTGGAAACCCTAAATCTATTAATATCAGAGCATGAATTAGAGCACTTAACCTAATGTTGGCTAGATATAATTTATAATTACGGAAAATGTTACTATCGTCGGCTTGAGGATGAGTCATTTTGTTTCTTGTATCTTTTACTTTATTCATGAAACCTTTCATATCTTTCTTGTTTTTAAAAAACCTATTAAAAATGGGAGCGTCAATTGAATTAGCAACATCAATCAATCTCTTCTTGAAAGGGTATTCGTAAGCAAAGGAAATAGAATTTTGCATATTTTTCTTTAAATCTTGAAGTTGATTATCTGTAATGATTTCGTCTAAATGTTTAATAATTGCATCTTTGATTTGATTGTATTCAGAAGGATTACAGAAAGTACTATTTGTAAATCGTAATCGATGATATCCTTCGAGAATACGAGTATAATTGAGGAATTTCCATTCTTCATAAATCCCTTGATACTTAGTATCTAGATATAAATTATATATAGGTTTTAATTCATTATATAGAATGAACCATGTATTTAAATAATTAGATAAATTTTCCTTGATATCAGGGAATGTAATACTTTTAATCGAATCAATCTCATTTCCTTCTTTAAAATCTTTTTGTGTAAAGAACATTTTAAATTTATTATTCTCAATTTCAGGTATATCTTTAATTTTAAAAATCAGGTCTTTTAAGAACTGTTCTTTTCCCATGAATAGAGAAAATAAATTTAAAATTTTATATATATTATCTAAGAACCAAGTACAATTTTGGGGAGAATTTGATACTAAATCTAACAATGCTTTAAATTCCATGCTTACATTCTTATAACCACTTGTGCTGAAATTAAAAATTGAATTTGTTGAAAAAATACAATCGATACTAGGAATCTTCCATTTATTAATTTTTGGGTATTTAAAAGCAGCACTAGTACTTTTCATAAAACCATTTTCATCATTTTCGAAGTTATAGGTATATGGCGATGCACTCATGAAACTTTCTAAATATGTACTATTAAAAGAAACCTTTTGGAATAATAGATCATCAGCAGAAGAAAAATGACCACCAGCAATCATGAAATTAAATTTATATGTCTGGCTGGGGTACCCGGAAAATCTAGTACTATTTGATGTTCGTCTAATATGAAATAAGGAAACTAATTCTCCAGATAATGTTTTGCCGCATATGGTATCAAAATGGATACCTTGGTGAAGACCTAGAGGATCATCATCACTTTGTGTTAAACTTCCGAATAGATTAAGATATGCATCTTTGGGGGAAAACGAAAGTTTTCCGTGTACTTTATGGTTTGGATTGTTTGGATTAAACCAAACTCCATCTACTTCAAACTCGTCTATCATTGTTTGATTCATTAACCTAATAGTTTTCATAAAAACAACCATCCTTTCTAGTAATTATTATATAGTATTTGCGAACTAATCGCGGGCGAAAATATATTTTGAACGTGTTATATTTGTATTGTGAGAAGTTGCGGAAAACATTGCTTATAAAATCCCTCTAAAAATGGATTGTCATAACCAGTGGCAATGGTTGTAGTTTGGATAAACAGTTGTATCTTGATTTCACATCCAATTGCAATTCGCGTTGTGTAAACGGAAAAGGGCTTTTGCTCTTCTTCCAGTTGCTTAATACTGCTGTGACAGATAAATGCAAACAACATTAGGTGGTTGGAAGAAGAATAAAACTACATTTAACGTATTTTTAGTAATAACATACGATTTTGACGAAAGGACAACTGATATAAG
Source organism: Bacillus sp. SH7-1 (assembly GCF_008042405.1). Lineage (NCBI taxonomy): Bacteria > Bacillati > Bacillota > Bacilli > Caryophanales > Bacillaceae > Bacillus > Bacillus sp. SH7-1. The sequence goes on along the minus strand of NZ_QNUD01000054.1, from coordinate 50,660 downwards.
GTTGTTCTTTTTATGATTTATTCCTGTATAGAAATGTTGTAATATAATGTTGGAAGTAATTTCTAATAAGGGAGTGGATGGTATGAGTATTAAGGACAAACTAGATTTAATAAATAAACAAGATGATGTATTTGAAACCGCAGGAGATTTATTAAAGAATGGTCATGAATTAGTTGATACACTTTCTGAATATAGTCCTTATGTACGTTTAGCAAATAACTGGATGAATAAAAGAAGAGAGAAAAAGTGTAAAGAATTTCTTCAAGGATTAGGGATGAAGGTTCTCTCTCGTGAAGAACTTACTTCTAATGATTTGCAAAAACTAAATGAGTTATTAAATAAAAATGTAAATAGACTTTTAGTTTTAGATATTCTAGAAGAAGCGACAAAAACTGTATCAGATACTTCCTCGAAGCAATTAGGAATTATAGCCGGGCAAGTAATGAAAGAGGAAAGACAATTTAACTATAATGATTGGATTCTTATTAATGGTCTAAAAAACATGAATAATTGGGATATTGATAGCTTTAAGAAAATATATTCACATTTTGAGGCTTATCCCCAAAAAACGAGGGTAAATACTACGCGTTTACTGCTAATTATATCTGAAGAAGAATATGAACAATTAATAAATAATTCATCACAATTAGAAGCACGTTTGATAGAAGAAGAGAAAAGGGTTATGAAAAGTGAGGAATATAAAACACTTCGGTCTTCTTTAATGCGAATAAATAGTTTGCAAATTTTAACTTTAGGCCCTGTTACATTTGATAATGATAGTGTTAATTTTGAAAGGAATCCGGCTGGAGATGAATTATATAAATTAATTAAAGAAATTGAATAAATGATTGATATTAAAGCATCCATTCGGGTGCTTTTTATTTTGGAGGAGGTGAAATGATGGATAAAAAATCAATTACTCAAGTGAATAATAACAGCTTAGAAACTAAAGTTGAGTGTATTAAAAGTGACGGAAAGTTAATCAAATCCATAATTATTCAAAAGACAGATTCAATTTTGATAAAAGTTTAGTTTTAATTCTGTGGCGCCGTAATCTTGAGGGAAATAAAAAAGAACCTACTCTTAATAGGTTCTTTTTTTATGATAAATGAAGTGTTGTAATTAGAAATGTACTGAACAGTTAATCCAATTTAACAGAATAACTACCGTCACTACCTTTAATTAACTCTTTGTTTGTATGACATACAATTTTATCTGCCGTTTGTTCGAATTTAATTGCAAAACCATTTGGATAGATAGATTCTCTTACTATCCGTTCCGATGAGTTTTCAATTTCGTTATGTTTAATTTCAGAAAAGTCTATCCCAAAATCAGTATTTATATTGAACTCACCATCATTAGCAGTAGTAATATACGTGTGTTTGTAATCTGGCATAATATCACCTCCTTTTATACTAAATTAATTCGACACAAAATAAGAAAATCCTACAAAAATTAATTATTTAGGAGCGAAGCAAATGAAACTAACTAAACAAGAACAAGCGATTGTGATTGGTACATTCATTTCAATGTTAGGACAGGATCTTGTGAATGAGCGTATCGATAAACAGAAGTTAGAAGGTGCAATTCCTATATTTAATAAGTTGGAAGATAATACAACGCCAAAGCAAAAGAGAGAAGCGATGATTAGTTTGCTTGATAAAACGGTAGATGAATTCTTAAAACAATAGGCATAAAAAAAGGAAAAGCAACTCGCTTGGGGGGGCGAATTACTTCTCCAGATGGCAATGTTAATTTTATTATAGCAACTTGGACATATTTTTGATTTTATATTTTGAATTTTTCGTTAAATAATTTAGGGATTACCGCGAGGTGGTGAATATGGCTAGGCAACGTAGCCCAGACAGAGATAAAGCATTTAAAATATACAAAGCAAGTAATGGTGAGAAGCCACTTGTTGAGATTGCGAAGGAGTTAAACTTAAAGCCATCTCAAATCAGAAAGTGGAAATCACAAGACAAATGGGACGAACAATTAAAAGGTAACGTTACTATTGCGAAAAGGAGCGTTACCAATGTTAAAAATCCCAAGACAAAAGCCAAGTTAAAAAAGATGCTAGATGATGAAGAGCTGACGGAACAAGAACGGCTCTTTTGTTTGTATTACGTGAAGTATTTCAATGGTACGCAAGCTGCATTGAAAGCCGGTTATGCCAAGAGTAGCGCACATGTTACAAGTAGCCGGCTACTTAGAAGAGAACGTGTAGCAACGTACATTCGAGAGATTAAAGGTGAAATGGTTGAGAATATCTTTGTGGAGGCGATGGATGTATTGAATGAGTACATCAAAATTGCTTTTGCAGATATTACGAATTACGTAAATTTTGGCCAGAAAGATGTAGAAGTGATGGGCCCGTTTGGACCTGTAAAAGATGAAGACGGAAAACCAGTCATGAGAACCATTAGTTATGTTGATTTTAATGAATCTGACATGGCTGATGGCTCTATCATTGCGGAAGTGAAAAAGGGCAAAGAAGGTGTGTCTATCAAGCTTGCTGATAAGATGAGAGCACTTGATAAATTGGCGCTGTACTTCGATTTAGTACCTGACAACTTCAAACGAAAAATTGAAGAAGAGCGTCACAAAATGCATATGGAAGTACAGAAAGCGAACATAAAGAAAGCTAATGCTGAAATTGCAAATTTAACTGGTGATGAAGACGATGATAATACAGAATCGATTCAAGACTTCTTAAAAGCAACTGCTCCTAATCCAGAAAAGATGAAAGAAGTATTTGGTGGTGCAGATGGCGAGGATTAAAAAGCGGAAAACCAAATCGTTTAAGTTCCAGCCGTTTTCAAATAAACAATTACAATTATTGTGGTGGTGGCGAGATGGTTCGCCATATGAGAATCATGACATCGTTATTGCAGATGGAGCAATTCGTTCTGGTAAAACAATTTCGATGATCTGTAGCTTCTTGCAATGGTCACAAGAAAAGTTTAAAGGTGAGTCATTTATCATTGCTGGTAAATCAATTGGCTCATTAAAACGTAACGTAATCAACCCTATGATACAAATACTTACCGCATGGGGTTGGCGATATGATTACAACCGTTCTGAAAACTATCTGCAAATTGGGTGGAATACGTACTACTTGTTTGGAGCTAATAAGGAGAATTCGCAGGATACGTTACAAGGTTTAACCGCTGCTGGCTCATTAGCTGATGAAGCTGCTCTATTTCCTAAATCATTTATAGATCAAATGATTGGGCGTTGTTCTGTTGATGGCGCAAAGATATTTATGAACTGTAACCCTGGTTCGCCATATCACTTTGTAAAAACAGAGCTTATCGATAAGAAAAAAGAGAAGTTAGTTTGTCATTTGAAATTCACAATGGACGATAATTTATCTCTTTCTGAGAAAGTAAAAGACCGCTTTAAACGTATGTTTAGTGGTGTGTTCTATCAACGCTATATATTAGGTTTATGGGTAATGGCGGAAGGTTTAATATATAGTATGTTTAATGAAGATGAACATGTTGTACCGTCGCATCCAAGAAAATACGAACAGTACTATATCTCCTGCGATTACGGTACACAAAACCCTATGGCTTTTGGTTTATGGGGCTTATGTGGTGGCATTTGGTATAAAGCGAAAGAATACCATCATGACGCTCGTAAGAAGAATTTACAAAAGTCAGATGAACAATATTATGATGATTTAGTTGAGTTTGCAAACGGTCTAACCAAGCGTATTATCGTAGACCCATCAGCAAGCTCATTTATTATTTTACTGAAACAAAAAGGTTGGAAAGTAAAAAAAGCAAAGAACGATGTATTAGATGGAATACGAAATGTAGCTACTGCATTAACAACGGAATTAATTAAATTCTGCGATTCTTGTAAAGAAACGCTGCGTGAGTTCTCTTCTTATGTATGGGATGAGAAGGCAATGGAGCGCGGTGAAGACAAACCGATTAAGCAGAATGACCATCAAATGGATAGTGATCGATACTTTGTGAATACCGTAATTATGTCTAATAACAAAGCAAGAGCTGTTAAGTCAATCTATTAAGGAGGTGAGACGATGTTTGAACACTACATTCCGTTACTGGATGAAAACAATGGGGAGCCTACACCCAAGCTGCTCAAAAAGATTATTGATGAATTTGAACCGTTAAAAAAACGAATGATTAATAGGTACGAACGATACAAAGCAAGTGAAAAAGGCGTACCTATCTTTACTCGTGAGTTTAAAGGTGATGGAAATAAGGATAAGGTTAACAACAAGCTGAACAATGACTTCTTCTCTGAAATTATTGATACAAAGATAGGGTATATGTTTGGATTACCTGTTTCATATAGCTTAGATCATGACGATGAGGAAGTATTAAAACGTATCCAAAATTTCTTAAAGGCAAATCATACTGAAGATGCCGATGCGGAAACCGGAAAGTTTGCTTCTATTTGTGGGTATGGGGCAAGACTGCTTTACCATGATAAAGATGGTGAAGAAAAGGTTATGAATATCAAACCTTATGAAGCTATCTTTCTTACGAATTTAAGCATTGCAGAGCCTAAATACGCTATCCGTTGCTATCCAGTCAAAGTAATTGACGGCGATGACTTTAAAGATGGATATAAAGTGGAATTTTACAATGGTACGCAAATCATTGAGTACACTGGTGAAGATTTAGATAAGCTGAAAGAAACAAATCGAATCACTAATTTATACAAAGGTGTACCACTTATCGGATTTCCTAACAATGAAGAATTGCAGGGGGATGTTGATAAAGCTATTGCGCTTATTGAAGGGTACGACAGAGCGCTTTCTGATGTGAACAGTGAAATTGAGCAGTTCCGCTTGGCTTATATGATTTTTAAAGGTGTTGATATAGATGATGATACTATCGAGAAGTTAAAACAAACTGGAGCTCTTGATGTAGGCGAGAGTGGCGAGGCTTCATTTTTAACTAAGAATCTTAATGATAACATCTTGGAACACCATCTAAATAGATTGGAAAAGAATATATGCCGTTTTACAAAGCATGTTAATCTTTCTGATGAATCATTCGGTGGAAACCTCACTGGGGTTGCTATTCGTTATAAGCTACTAGCATTAGAAACGAAATCAGGAACGTTAGAAATGAAGTTTACCAAGTCATTGCGACAACAATTTAAGTTATTATTCGACGCTTGGAATTTACGTTCAAACAAAGCTGAGCTTGATTATCTTTGCATGACATTCCAATTCACTCGTAATCTTCCAGCCAACTTATCTGATGAAGCTGACGTTCAGTCTAAACTACAAGGTTTAATAAGCGAAGAAACACGATTATCTATGTTATCTGTTGTTCCTGATCCAAAGGCAGAATTACAAAAGATGAAGGAAGAAGAGGTTGATTCTATCGATTTAGACACTGTACATAAAGGCGGTGAAAACGATGGAATGGGACAAGAAGCAGAAACACCTCCAAAAGATAGAGGACGAACTGGAAAAGGCGATTCTCTACCTGTATAAAGACGCTTTAGAAGAAGTCAGAGGAATACTGGCTTTTTATTATGCCAAATATGCAGTGAATGAACAATTAAGTATGCAGGATATGCATCGATTCAATCGATATAAGAACATGCAAAGTGAACTGCAACAAGTTATTAATGAAATAACATATGAGAAAGAGAAAACTCTCAATGAAAGACTCTCCACTCAGTATGGAGAGTCTTTTTATTACACGAGTTATCTTATTGAACAAGAAGTTGGTGCATCCCTTTCATACGGACTTCTGGACCCGAACGTCATTAAACGAGCAGTACAAATGCCAATCGATAAAATGACACTTAACCAAAGGTTAAGTGCACATCGAGTACAGATAATTAGCCGAATACGTAAAGAACTATCCATCGGTCTTAGAAAAGGCGAAGGGTATGCAGTAATGGCTAATCGTATTAAGTCTATTCTTGATGGTGATGCGAAGAAAGCGCAAATGGTTGCTTGGACAGAAAGTGCTAGGGTACAAAACTTAGGTACTTATGACAGTGCCTCTCAAGCTTTCGATGAAGGCGTATCTATGGAGAAAATTTGGATTTCTACATTAGATAAACGTACACGTCCTACTCATCAAGCAGCAGATCATCAAAAAGTACCGTTTAAAGGATTATTTAAAGTCGGTGGTTATAGCTGCGAATATCCACATGATAGTAATTTACCTGCTAAAGAAGTTGTACGCTGCCGCTGTACTTTCATTACTGAGGTAGCGGATGATAGCCCATTTATTGAGAGAAGGGCTAGAAATCCGACAACAGGTAGAAATGAAGTTATTGCAGCAGTTAGTTATGAAGAGTGGAAAGACTTTCTTGAATAATAAAAAAACACTTGAGGGCTTATAGATTACGAACTTAACAGGGCGTATTCATAGGAACTCAGAGGAGGAATAATGATGAAACAATTACAAAAGCAAGCGGATGTACAGTTTTTTAAAGAGAAAGAATCTATAAAATTACCATATCGGTTACGTTTAGCAAACATTCAATTCTTTGCTGAAGGTGATGGTACTGATAGTGGTGCAGGAGGAACGGATGACAATACGGCAGGGAATTTAACTGGTGAAAATACAGGTGGTAGCAATACACAGCAAAATTCCCAAACTGAAGGTGGCAATCAACCAAAAGAACCGCAGTTAGATCCAGCGACGAAAGACTTCATCGAGAAGATGTTGCAGTCTCGTGAAGATAAAGTACGTACCAAGTATGCGAAAGAGCTTAGCGCAACTAAAAAAGAGCTAGAAAACTATAAAACAGCTTCTATGACTGCTCAAGAAAAAGCAGAATATGAGATGAAAGAGTTACAAAAAACACTCGAAGAACGCGAACAAGTATTACATCAAAAAGAAATGCAAAGTGCGGCAACAGAAGCACTAGCTAAAGTTGGGTTAGATATTAAATTTGTAGACTTCGTTGTAGGTTCTGATGTTGATGATACAAAAGCTCGTGTAACGAAACTTGGTGACTTATTCAATGCTTCATTAGAAGCGAAAGTAGTAGAGAGATTCAAAGCAGCAGGGCGTGATATCTATGCCGGCTCTGGTAATGGAGCTACATTTACACGTCAACAAGTAGAATCAATGAGCCAGTCAGAAATCAATGCGAATTGGACTCAAATTCAAAAAGACATGAAAACATGGACAAACTAAGGAGGAATTAATATATGTCAGTAGCAACTTTTATTCCAACAATTTGGGAAGCTCGTTTAATGGCGAATTTCCACAAGCGTTCTATCGCGGATTTAATCACAACAAAGCCAGCAAAAATTGAAGGTAACAAAATTATTTTTAACCGTGTCGGTGCAGTAAATGTAAAAGACTATTCTGGTTCTGTTGAATGGGATGACACAAACCCTTCTAAAGTAGAAATCAATATGGATCAGAAAAAGTATTTTGCGTTCAAAGTAGATGATGTAGATGCTGTTCAAGCTGCTGGAGACTTAATTGATCCACATACACAAGAGGCAGGTTCAGTACTTCAAGAAACTGTCGATACATTTACATTAGGACTTTACACTGGTGCCCATAAAGATAATGTAATTGGTACAGATTCCGCAGCAATCGAATTATCACCTAAGAATGCATACGACTACATTGTTGATCTCAATACAAAGTTAAACGTGAAAAAGGTACCTAAAACTGAACGTTTCACAATCATCAATTCTCAAGTTCTCGGATTACTATCTAAAGATGACCGTTTTACAAAGCAACCTGTCATTTTAGAAAACGGCGTTGTAGAAGGACAAATAATCAATGGTTCACAAATCGTTGTATCAGAAGAGATTCACAATACATCCGGTAAATATAAAATTCTTGCTCTCCATAAGTCAGGTATCGGTCATGGTAAACAGTTAAACGAAACAGAAGCGCAACGCCTTCAAAATTCATTTGCAGATGGCGTTCGTGGTCTTATGGTTTATGGGGCTGGTGTGCTTCGCCCAGAAGCGTTAGCAGTACTTACAGCTACAATCGCACCAACTACACCATTAACAGGAGGAGGGGCTTAAGCCTTTCCTCTTTTCTTTTGAAAGGAGAGATAATATGCCTTGGTTTTTAAATACAGACACAGATGTCACATGGGAAGTAACGGATGCAGATCATGTAAAACGTTGTAAGAATGACCCTGTATATGAAGAAGTAGACGAACCGAAACAAGAAACGGTTAAGAAGAAAAGACAAACACCTGCAAAGTCGATTGAGTAAATGGATATGAAAGCAGAAATTCTAAAACGTGTAAAACTGCAAGTACCTAATATAAGTGATGAAAACTTGTTAATAAGCATCGAAGATACAATATTAATGGTTGCTGAGTACACGAATAGAACTATTTCGCAATTCCCTCCTGCTTATCCTGGTATCATCGCAAAGATGGTAGTTTATGAGTATAAGGAGCAGGAAAGAGAAGGAAAGAAAAGCGAATCGCTAGGTAATTACTCGGTTACTTATGATGATGTGGGAGATTATCCAGCAAGCATCACGAAAGGACTGAAAGTGAGGTTACGTGTCTTATGATTCAATCAATGATTCGTAAGTTTGGTAAAGATGCTTCAGTACTTCGGAATATGGCAGAGAGTGATGGTCCATATCCTACAGAAGAATGGAAAGAAATTAACGAAATTAAAGGTGTGTTAGATGCCATTCAAGGGACAAAGGATGCCCGTAACAAGAAAGTAGAAGAGAAAAGTACACATTTCTTTTATTGCCTACCATTTGATGTAACAATACAAGATAGATTAGTTATCGACAAGAAGGTATACAGTGTTGCTTATCCAGGCGATCCAATGAATGCGGGTAGATTCTTTCAAATAGAATTGGAGATGTTGCCATATGAGCATGAAATTCCAATCAAATAGAGCTGCTGTTATGGCAAGGCATTTAGTTGCAAAGAAAGCTGCTCATACTGCTGTTGGTCAATTTGTTAGTTCTAAAGCCAAACTATTAGCTGCTGTAGATACTGGAAATTTAAGAAGCAGTATTAGTTCTAAAGCTGAACTAGAAAAGGTTGTTATCGGAACAGCTGCTGATTACGGTATTTATGTTGAAAAAGGTACAGGCATCTATGCTGAAGATGGAAATGGGCGACAAACTCCTTGGATGTATCGTGACCCTAAAACGGGAAAGATGGTTAAAACACAAGGACAACATGCCCAACCATTCCTTAGACCTGCGGCAGAAAATAATAAACCGATGATTACACAAGCTGCAACACGAACCTATTCGTCATTAATGAGGTAGAAACCATGAATGACTTTATAAATATATTACACGGTGAATTAAAACATATTCATAAAGAAACGTACTATGAAAATGCAACTACTAAAGCTGTTATGCCGTATTTGGTATATGCGGTTGGTGATGACAAAGAACCATGGGGAAGAAAGAATATCATGCTTACAATCGATATTTACGGTACTTCTGCCCATTTAGCAAAGATTGATCAGTTAATTACTGATTTAGAAAACAATCTTCATAGAAAAAGATTAAGCAGCGCTGAATTTGGTGCTGCTATTTCTTATCTTTCGAGTCAGAAAGTACCTGATCCAGATCCAAATATCAGACGCAAAGAAGTGCGATTCATTTTACGAACTTATTTTAAACAATAGAAAGGGTTGATTATATGGCAGCTCCACAACCAAAACCAGAAAACGTCCTCTTCGGAGACTGGGGTGCATTCTTCTTTAATTATGGAGAAAAAGACGAACTTCCTGTAGGCGCTACGCAAGGTGGGGGTTCTTTTAAGTATGAACCAGAGTTTAAAGAAATTGAATATGATGGCTCTCCTGGTGACACTATGGGGATGAAACGTATCACTAAATCAAAAACTCAAATCAGTTTTAAGACACTTGAATTTTTGGATAAAGAAAAAATCAAAAACTTTATTGCTGGATTAAAAGTTTCAGAAGAAGCCGTTACAAAAGACGGAAAAACTATCAAATACGATGTAATTGAAGCAACGGAACGCCTTACGAAAGAAAGCTACCTTAAAAATGTAGCTTGGGTTGGCGAAACGTTAGGTGGCGATATCGCTGAGATTATCGTATATAACGCGTTATCTGATGGTTCTTTAGAAATGGGATTTGAAAATGAAAGTGAAGTAGTTCCAGAGGTTACATTTACTGGACACCGTGACCCAGAAAACATTCGAAAAGTACCATGGAAGATGCGTATTTTAACAGCAACAGAAGCAGCTAAATTAATACCAGCAGGTTAAAGAGTAGGGATAATCCCTGCTCTTTTTTATTTTAAGGAGGAATCAATGTGACTATTGCTATTCAAGAAAAAGAATACAAAGTGAGACAAATTAATGGTGGAGATTTATTTTCCGTAGTTCGTATTTTGAAGAAATCTAAATTCAAGGTCGATATTAACTTACTTAAAGATTTAATGATGGGCGTGCGAAATAAAGAAGGTGCAACACAAGCTGATGTATTAGCTGCACAAGAGACTTTCGGGTATGACATTATCATGAAGTTTATCTTCGGATTAGAAGAAGCTGAACAGGAATTTTTCGAATTTGTAGCCGGGCTTTTAGTTCATGAAGATGAAGGTGGCAAAAAAACATCACCAGGTTGGGAAACGATTCGAACTTTAAATCTAGAAGAGTTGGTTCGATTATTTATTGCAATTAAAGATTCAGAAGTTGGGCTGGTTAAGCTTTTTTCCAATGCGGTGAACTTGATGAAATAGACTTCATCGATACGTTAGCTTCTCGCTATCCAAATATGGAGTACATAAGGAGTTTGGATGCAGAGATAGTTATTAATTTGTATCTCACCGCAAAGAAAAAAGAAATGGACCGCATGTTATGGGAGGAATGGTGTGCCCTACAACCGTACTGCGATGAAACATTTCCTCAATTTAAACATAAGCGCGAAAATCCAACGCAAGAACAGGTAAAACAATACAACGATTCAATCGAACAAACACCGAAGCAGAAACTTACAAAAGAAGAAGTGTTTGCTCGAGTTGCAAAAATCCGCGGAAAGGCGGGTGAATAAATGGAACTATTTCGTATGTTTGGTTCAATATTCTTGCGTGATGATGAATTACGAGGTGGATTGAACCGAGCAGAACAGCACGGTCAACGAACTACAGGGATTTTAAATAGAGGTTTTAGTAGCGTCGGTAGAATGGCTGGTTCAATGGGGGCAGCTGTCGGGACTTCCGCTATAGCTATTGGTGGTATGGCAGGTATGGCATTAGGGGCAGGAGCTGCACTTGTTGGTATTGTTTCCGCAGGTGCTAACTTTGAACAAATCATGTCAAAGGTAGCAGCTGTTTCCGGTGCTTCCGGAAGTGAAATGAAGCAATTGGAAGCTCAAGCTAAAGAATTAGGTGCAACAACTCAATTCTCCGCTACACAAGCTGGCGAAGGGATGATGTACCTTGCGCAAGCTGGTTTTAAAACTGGCGATATTATGAAAGCAATGCCTGGCATGTTAGATTTAGCCGCGGCAGGTGCACTTGATTTAGGTACAGCAGCAGATATAGCGTCTAATATCATGAGTGGTTTTGGATTGTCAGCTGATAAAGCGACCCATACAGCAGATGTATTAGCGTTGGCTGCTTCTAACTCAAATACAAATGTAACACAAATGGGCGAAGCGATGAAATATGCTGCTGGAACTGCCCATACTGTCGGTTTCAGTATGGAAGAAACATCAGCGGCAATTATGGTGATGGCAAATAGTGGTTTGCAAGGATCAGTTGCAGGACAAGCTTTCGCTACATCTTTAGGGCGTTTAGCTAAACCGACAAAAGAAATGCGAAAAGTTATGGATCAGTTGAATTTATCTTTCTTTGATCAGCAAGGTAAGATTAAACCTTTACCAACGATTATAAAAGAATTAGAAGATAAAACAGGTAGTATGACAAACCAACAAAAATCAGCTACATTAACAACGTTATTTGGTGCAGAAGCATATAAAAACTGGGCAGCTTTAATGCAAGAAGGTAGCGAGAAATTAGAGAAAAATACAAAAGCATTAGAAAAAGCTGATGGTGCAGCTGCGAAAATGGCTAAAACTATGAATGACAATCTAAAAGGAAAGTGGATTGAATTCACATCTGCGCTAGAAGGTTTAGCTATAACGATTTTTACACTTATCGCTCCTGCATTAGCTGCTATTGTCCTTGGATTAACTCAGGTGGTTCGGTGGGTTGACGGTACAATTAAAAGATTTGTAGATTTAAACAATTATATAGGTAATATCCAGTTAATAACCAAAGCAATTCAAGATTTTTGGCACGCGGCTTCTGGTGATAGAAATGCACTAGTTGAAGGGTATGACATTCTTACTAAACTTGGTTTCTCTGCTAATTCAATTCAGTTTATACAAGAAACTACAGCGGCAGTGCAGTATGGTGTAGAAACTATGAAAGCCCTCGTATCTGGCGATTGGGGAGCTGCTAGTAATTTCTTAGATAAGTTAGGTTTTTCGCCTGAGAAAAAGGCTGACATTATTATGTTTGTTCAGGATGTGCATGCCCAATTAAGTAACTTTATAGAAAATGTACAAAACTTAATCTCAGCTGCTGCTCCTGTAATTATGGGAATAATCGGGGCTACTTGGGATTTTATTAAAGGTGTATTCAATACAATAGCTCCTTACTTGATGCCTTTGCTGACGGATGTCCTTAACTTTGTGAACGGAATAATTTCTCAAATTGCTGCATTTTGGAAAGAAAACGGAGATCAAATTGTACAAGCTGTAAAAAATGTCTTTTCAATCATTCAATCTATTATAGCTTTTGTAATGCCAGCTGTAATAATGATTGTAAAAAGTGCATGGGACGCTATAAAAGATATTATTCAGGGTGCCGTTAATCTCATTATGGGAATTATCAAGTTTTTTGCATCTGTTTTAACTGGTGATTTTTCTGGAATGTGGGCAGGGATAAAACAAATTTTTAGTGGCGCAATCCAATTAATCTGGGGGCTTATCCAGTTTTCGTTTGTTAAACAAATTTTCGGTGCAGTAAAAGGGCTTGCATCTTCTTTTGGTTCTACGATTAGTAGCATGTGGTCTACTGTCGTTGGATATTTCAAGACATTTATCAAGGAACCAATAGCTTCTGTAGTTCGTATGGCAATCGATATAGGTGAAGCTGCTATGAAAATTAAAGACAAACTGATTATTCCTATTAAAGATGCTTGGAGTGGGATTATGGGTTGGATTGATAAAATACGAAACGGAATTGCTAATATGTTTAGTGGTATTCATATACCTGTCCCTAAAATCAGTGTAAATGGTTCATTGAATCCTACAAAATGGGCAAGTGAAGGTCTACCATCTTTCGATGTCAAATGGGCAGCAAATGGTGCGTTAATTAAACCTGGGAATCCTACATTAATTGGGGTTGGTGACGCAAGGGGATATGACGAGACAGTTTTACCTTTACGCAAACAAACATTCGATGCAATCGCTAATGGAATAATAGGATCATTACCATTAGCACAACAAGTAGGAGTGCAACAATATGCGTCGCAGGGACCAACTATTTTGCAAGTTAATTTAAACGGACGAGAAATAGCTAGAGAGATTTACCAAGATGTTAACGAGTTTCAAGAAAGCGAGAAAGAGAGATTGAAAGTATTTTAGGCGGGTGATGATATGACCGGGATTAGTTTCTTTAGTTTTAATGGTAAAAGAAATCCAAATGTAATTCCATTGCAGGGTAAAAAACGCCCTGCATGGGCTCCTTTGGAACGTACATTCCTTGAAGTTCCTCACTATCCAGGTGGACGCTTGATAAGAACGCAAACGAAAATGAGGAAAATAATTGTACCAGTTTCATTGTTATATGATTCTATGGAAGAGGCCGAAAAATTAAAGGAAGAGATAGCTGATTGGCTTATAACGGACCAACCTCAGGAACTTGTTTTTGATGACGAAAAAGATCGTACGTACTTAGCTGTTATTGATGAAGCATTTGACCCTGAACAATTAGTAAATTTAGGCGAAGGAGTACTTACTTTTGTTTGTCCAATGCCGTATAAATTAGGGGAAACAAATACTCACAAATTTACTCAAGAGTGGTCTACAGAAACAACTTCTTATTTTACTAATAAGGGAAGTGTAGAAACTCCAGCGTTAATTGAAATGAATGTAAAAAAACCAAGTACCTTTTTAGATGTATGGTTTGGCGAGTATCCGCATAATCGTGATTATTTTAGAATAGGCTATCCCCTGACTGTAGAAGAAACCACGGTACAAGAACGAGAAAGAGTCATGTGGGATGAAATGGCTACTCCTATAGGGTGGATACCCGTTACTGGACAATTCGATGATATGAAAGGAACAGGTAGTTTTAAATCGCGGGGTGGTTATGCGCTGTATTGTGAAGATTACGGAAAAGAGGTAGGATTCTACGGTGCTATAGCCAAGAAAAACATTCCGGGCGGCCCATTACAAGACTTTGAAATGGAGGCATGGATGACTTTAAAGTCCAAAAATATAGGTGAAATGGGTCGTGTTGAAGTTCTTCTTCTAGATGAGGCTAGTAATGTGGTAGCCCGCATCAATATGAATGATCTATATGCGACTGCCGAAATTACAAGGGCACATATGAAAATTGGAAATAGCGGAACACCCAATAGTTTTCGAAAATTACTTGATACAAGTGGGTATTATTCGACTACATTTAACCAATTCCGAGGGCGTTTGCGTATCGCTAGGCGGGGGAAGGTGTGGTCTGTATATGTGGCCAAGTTTATAGATGGTACAGAAAAAGATGGCGCTTCGCTTGTAGAACGTTGGATTGATGAAACGGGAAATCCAATGACAGAACGTAAAATTGCACAAGTTATGATTTCGATTTGCAAGTGGGATAATCACCAACCTGTTAACGAAATACAAATTGATGATTTGAAATTTTGGAAGGTAAACAAAGTTCCATCTAATACACAACCATATATCTTTGATACTGGAGATAAAATTGTTATCGATACTGAGAAAAGTCTTGTCACAATCAATGGGAAGAATGCAATCAATATAAAAGAATTCTTTAGTAATTTTCCTGTCGTAATACGTGGTGAAAATCGTATCGATATAATGCCGCCAGATGTAAACGCAACAATCAGTTATAGGGAGAGATACAGATGAGAACACCAAGCGGGATTTTACATGTTGTGGATTTTAAAACAGATCAAATCATATCCGCTATTCAACCGAAAGATTATTGGGACGATATTCGTCATTGGGAAATTAAAAATAATATAGACACATTAGAATTTAAAACATTCGACGGAACATCACACGCAATTACTTTGCAACAACAAAATTTAATTGTAAAAGAAGTTCGTGATGGACGAATAATTCCATATGTAATCAACAATGAAGTGGAAAAAGATTCTAATGATAAATCGATAATAGTGCACGCTTCTGGTGCATGGGTACAAATAGCAAAAGACGGTTATATAATGCCGCAGCGCATAGAGAGTAAAACAGTTAATGAGTTTATCGATATGGCCCTCGTAGGTGGGAAATGGAAGCGTGGAATAACTGAATACGCAGGGTTTCACACGATGACAATTGACGAAATTATAGATCCTCTTACATTCTTAAAGAAAATCGCTTCATTGTTTGACTTAGAAATTCAATATCGTGTAGGAGTTGTCGGTTCGCGAATTACTGGTTGGTACGTCGATATGATAAAGAAGCGAGGCAGAGAGACTGGTAAGGAGGTAACCTTAGGTAAGGATTTAGTGGGTGTAAGACGAATTGAACATTCACGAGATATATGTACAGCTCTAGTAGGTTTCGTTAAAGGCGAAGGCGATAACATTATTACAGTTGAGAGTATAAACAAGGGGATTCCTTATATTACAGATAGTGATGCATTCCAACGTTGGAATGAACATGGAAAACATAAATTTGGTTTTTATACACCAGAAACAGAAGATCAAAATATGACACCCAAACGATTGATGACATTGATGAAAACGGAGTTTAAAAAGCGTATTTATACCTCCGTTTCTTATGAGGTGCAAGCACGGTCAATTGGTCGCGTATTTGGATTAGCCCATGAGTTAATAAATGAAGGCGATACTATAAAAATTAAAGATACAGGGTTTACACCAAAATTATATCTTGAAGCACGAGTAATAGCTGGAGACGAATCTTTCACAGATCCAACACAGGATAATTATGAATTCGGGGACTATCGTGAAATTGTCAATCCTAATGAAGAATTAAGAAAAATTTATAATCGTATTCTTAGTTCGCTTGGCAATAAACAAGAAATGATTGATCAGCTAGATAAATTAGTGAAAGAAGCCAATGAAACGGCTAGTAATGCAAAGAAAGAATCAGAAGCAGCGAAAACACTTGCTGAAAAAGTACAGGAGAATATAAAAAACAATACTGTCGAAATCATTGAATCGAAGTACCCGCCGACAACAGGACTAAAGCCATATAAAACACTCTGGCGTGATATTAGTAATGGAAAGCCTGGTATATTAAAAATATGGACAGGTGCAGCGTGGGAATCGGTTGTACCTGATGTTGAATCAGTCAAACAAGAAACATTAGATCAGGTTAATAAAGATATTGAAACCACAAAAACAGAGTTAAATCAAAAGGTTCAAGAAGCACAGAATCAAGCAACAGGACAATTTAACAAAGTACAGGAAGGTTTACAAGGTGTCAGCCGTACAATTTCTAATATCGAAAATAAACAAGGTGAAATCGATAAGAAAGTAACTAAGTTTGAACAAGATTCAAGTGGATTTACAACTTCAATTGAATCGTTAACGAAAAAAGATACTGAAATTAGTAATAAATTAAATACAGTTGAGTCTACTGTGGAAGGTACGAAAAAGACGATATCTGATGTACAGCAAACAACTAATGATTTAAAGAAAAAAACTACTGAAATAGAAGAGAAGGCTGGGAAAATCACCGAAAAATTTACAAGTTTAGAGACAAGAGAAGTTAATGTTCGAAACTATGTAATTAACTCTGATTTTTCGAATGATACAAATTCTTGGATTGGAATTACTAATACAACCCTTTTTAAATTTATAGATGTGAATACCTTGGAAGTCCCAGCTATTAAGAAAGGTTTACAAATAACAAGTAATAAAGCTTTTATTTATCAAAAGTTACCCGTAGACGTGTTTAAAAAGAAGAAGGGGATAGCATCTTGTTATATAAATGTATCAAGTTTTACAACTGGTACAGATTATCCACGTTTATATATGAGATTCACCTATGACCAAAACGGAACAGAGAAGCAATATTATGCCATTTTAAGACAACAAGAAGTAACTAATGGATGGATTAGGATTTCTATACCATTCGATACAACTGGATATACAGGTGAATTAAAAGAAGTACGTGTAAATATAGCTACCGCTGACACAACTACTATCAATGCAACGTTCACTGGAATAATGGTTACATTCGGTGACTTAATTGAATCTTGGAATCTCGCTCCAGAAGATGGAGTAACACAAGGTACTTTTCAATCTAAAACAACCGAGATTGAAAAAAGTGTGGATGGTGTAAAAACCACTGTAACAAATGTTCAAAATAGCCAAGCTGGATTTGAAAAGCGCGTGTCTAATGTGGAACAAACAGCAAGCGGATTGTCCTCCACAGTTAGTAATTTAAACAATGGAGTAACAGATCAAGGAAAGAAACTCACTGAAACAAATACAAAACTTGAACAACAGGCAACAGCGATTGGAGCAAAAGTTGAGCTTAAACAAGTGGAGGATTATGTTGCTGGGTTTAAGATTCCTGAGTTGAAGCAAACTGTTAATCAGAATAAACAAGATTTATTAAATGAATTAGCCAACAAGCTTGCAACGGAACAATTTAATAAGAAAATGACTCTGATTGATAATCGTTTTATTATCAATGAAGAAGGTCTCAATGCGGCAGCAAAAAAGACAGAAGTATATACGAAAACGCAAGCTGATGGACAATTTGCTACAGATTCTTATGTAAGAGATATGGAGTCACGCCTCCAGCTAACAGAAAAGGGCGTTAGTATATCTGTAAAAGAAAACGATGTAATAGCAGCCATTAACATGAGTAAAGAAAACATTAAATTAAATGCTGCACGAATAGATTTAGTTGGTAAAGTTAATGCTGAATGGATTAAAGCTGGATTGCTGAGCGGTTGCCAAATTCGAACATCAAATACAGATAACTACGTAAGCTTAGATGACCAATTTATACGTTTATATGAAAAGGGTGTTGCTAGAGCGTTTCTGGGGCATTACAGAAGAGCAGATGGCGCAGTGCAACCGACTTTCATTTTAGGTTCAGATGAAAAAACTAACGCTCCTGCAGGCACGTTATTTATGTCTCAAGCAGGTGCGGGATGGTCTGGGGCTTATGCGAGAATTGGTATTAGCGATGGCATAGAAAATAATGAAGTCCAAAGATCTGTGTATTGGGAAATGCAAAGAAATGGACTAAGTGTTCTGAACGCTAATGATTACCATGTTTTTTATGCAGGAAATGGGAGTTGGTATTTTAGACGAGGAAAAACTGGATTATATCAAACTTCGTTAGTCGTTGAAGATAATAGTACAGATTCTGATTTAAGATTACCTAATATTGTTTTACGTAATAGCCGTGCAGCAGGATATACAGGTATCATTCAAGTCAAGTCACCTGTTACTCAGAATGGTTGGGGATCTGTTCAAGGTAATTTCATGAGCCCTTCATTACGGGAATATAAATCTAACATTCGTGATGTTTCTTTTTCCGCATTAGAAAAAATCAGGAATGTACGAGTGAGACAATTCAACTATAAGAATGCGGTAAACGAGCTTTACAAAATGAGAGAAGAGAAAAATCCTAACGATCCACCATTGACAACAGAAGATATTAAAACATACTACGGGGCAATTGTAGATGAATCTGATGAAGCTTTTATCGATGAAAGTGGTAAAGGAATTCACTTATACTCATACGCATCACTTACAATCAAAGCTTTACAGGAACTTGAAGAAAATCAATATGCGAAAATAGAAGAAATAGAGAGTAAGCATACTGAAGAAATTACATTAATGAACAACAAGATAGCAACATTAGAAGAGTTAGTTCAAAAATTAATAGATGAGAAATCAAAGCAGCTGTAAGCTGTTTTTTATTTTGGACACAATACACTTTTTCAAATATTATATATTTCTATAGCTGATATGTATTTATGTACACCTAATAACTCATGTGAAATAATAGAAATTATAAAGTTATTAAGGAGGAATTTTATGATTTCTAATGAACTGGAGAGTGCCACACATTGGTGGTTTGTTGAGCGAAGAAAAGATAGCTTTAATGAAAGTATGTATACAGTATTACCCTTTATATTTAAAAATTTAGATGCTTTATATATTATAACTAGAAACATTCCGAGAGAATGGACAAAGAATGAATTATTGCGTGGTAGAGTTAATGGAACTCGAAGCAAAAAAATTATTCTTCCGAATTCGTTGGTAGATTACATTAATTTAAGGTCTTCTCTTTCTTTTGTAAGCGATTTACACCTCCTCTTAAAGACATTAATAGAAGAGGGGAACCTAATGGATCTTGAGGAACCTATTGAACACCTGTATAATGAAATAAGTAAATTTAGAGATGTGAGAAACTTTTTCACACATTTGGATGAAAGACTTTTGAAATTGGAGAAACATGGGGTATCAGGAAAGAATACTGCTAATTGTGGCATTGAGTATGGAGAAGACGCAGTAGAGTGCTTTCACCTTGTTTTATCAGGGAATAAGATACATTTTACCCAAAATAAAAAGTTGTTAGAAGCAGAGGTCGGAAGAGATGCTTTTAATGCAATATTTAGAAGTTGCAGAGGAGTTTATGAAGTACTCATAAATCATAGAATACATGCAACTAATTATAAATCATTTAAAGAAATTTATTCCATTGATTAAAATCTGAATAAATAAAAAATAAGCTAAGTAAGAGAAGCAGGAATGCTTCTCTTTTTTATTGTATATGAATTTTTTATATCAAAGGAGAGGGAATAGTGTCAATTGAAATCGGTTTACTTATTGCAGCTATTTCACTAGTTATCGGGTACCTTTCTTATGCTTTAAATCGTTCAAAAGAATTTAAGTCAGAAGGAAGACAAGGAGCAGAAACAAACGCGAAATTAGAGTATATCAGCAAGGGGGTAGATGATATTCGTATAGATATAAAAGCAAATGAAAAACAGATGATTGTATTGGGTGAGCGTATTACAAGGGTAGAAGAAAGTTCGAAACAAGCTCATAAACGTTTAGATAACGTAGAAAAGGAGATGGGTTGATTATGAAAGAGAAATTTAAAAATAGAGGGTTATGGGTGGCATTGTTCGCACTATTAGGGATGGTCCTTATGGATACCAACCCTAATTTTAATTTAGGGCGATATCAAGAGTATGTAGATGTCTTGCTTTTTATTTTGGCTGCAGCTGGTGTAATTTCGAATCCAAACGCAGGTAAATGGTTTGCGGATCAAGATAAAAAAGGAGAGGATCAATAATGGGATACATTGCAGATATTTCAAAATGGAATGGTAATATCAACTGGCTTGTAGCAAAACAATATTTGGACTTTGTAATTGCTCGTGTGCAGGATGGCTCAAATTACGTAGATCCATTATACAAAGGATATGTACAAGCAATGAAGCAGCATAACATTCCTTTTGGTAACTATGCATTTTGCCGATTTGTTTCAATCGCTGATGCAAAGAAAGAAGCACAAGACTTCTGGAGCCGTGGTGACAAGAGCGCAACCGTTTGGGTGGCTGATGTAGAAGTAAAAACAATGAACGATATGAGTGCAGGTACAAAGGCGTTTATCGATGAGTTATACCGATTGGGGGCTAAGAAAGTTGGTTTATATGTTGGTCATCATATGTATGCGCCTTTTGGTATGGCAAATGTAAAATGTGATTTTGTATGGATTCCACGGTATGGCGGCAATAAGCCAGCATATCCTTGTGATATTTGGCAGTACACAGAAACAGGAAATGTACCTGGTATCGGGAAATGTGACCTTAATTCACTTATAGGTAATAAGTCACTGTCATGGTTTACTGGAGCAGCGGAGCAAGTGCAGGTAAATAAACAAAATATTATTCAATCAGGAGCTTTCGGAAGAGAACATACAGCTGATGTTATGGGAGCATTAACGTCACTAAATATGACAGCTCAATTCATTTTACAATCAGATGGATTAGCATATTTTATTTCTGATCCAACTTCAGATGTGCAATTAAGCGGTATGAAAGGGTACCTTGACCGAAAAAGTTGGTGGTATGAAGTTAAGTAAAATATACTATGTAACAGCTAAAGAGGCCTATGTAAACGTCTATTAATTTAGTAACAGCATGACAAAGAAACCGATTCCCATAAAAGAGTCGGTTTCTTATAATTATTATGTCAACGTTTAATGCTGATATCTATTAAACAATAAACTCTAAATATTCCGGAAAATCAATGTTATTCATATTTTCTATACCACCATTTTCTTCTATGTGAGCATATATTTTGTGAACGCATTTATATAACAAGGAAATATGTTTCTCAGGCATATCATCTAGTAAAATAAATGCTTCCACGCGGTTAGTTGCATTCTTTGCAACTTTAAAATTCCATCTACTATAAAGCTCTGGATTTAACATACAAGATTCAGTATCTGGACCAAAACTGTAAATCACATTTTCTTTATCCTCATTTTCTTTTATGATTGCTATTAGTGGATATCTCCCCATTGTTCTCAACACTCCTTAATTAAAAACTTTATCAAGAGGAACTTTTAAATGCTCATCAAAAGGTATCATTGGCTCAGTAGATGCAGGTTTAGAATTTACGATTGATGCGAAGGTAAGTGCAAATGGTTCACCACAATATAAGGTGATAAATAGTAGAGGCAAAATATACTATGTAACAACTAATGAAGCCTATGTACATGTGAAGTAGGAAGAGAGTCTGCTTATATTGAGCAGACTCTCTCTTTGTTTAAAAAGATTAAATATAATAATCAGGATTTTCAACCATTTTATTTATAAATTCCTCTAAAGAATCAGCTATTTTTGTAGAACTCGAGTAAATAGGACATTGGCCTAATTCATTTTCTTCTTTGAATTTAATTGTTAAAAAATTTAATTCTGTTACTTCAAAGAAAACCAGCGATTCTTCATCATCAACACCATCTATATTGGGGTTGTATTCATAAATATCTTCCCTTAAACGAAAATCAGAAACCGAAAATGGGTCCATAAATCTATTAAAAAAGAACCTATCTGATGCTTCTAAAAAACCATAACCAATTTCCTTGTAAAAATCTTTTAATTCTTTAGGGAATTTCATTTTTAACAACTCTTCTGCCTCTTCTATTTCCTCACTTTTTAAAGGATAGAAAATAGGTGTTTGGTCAGATTTTACACTTTCATTAGCTACAACATACTTTTTCAAAAAATCAAACATAGCTTTCGTTACCTCCGTTAATTACTTTTTAAAAATTTCTCTTGAGATACTGTCCTTAGCGTGTATACCACCTTGATGTTCATCAGGGTATTTAGCTGGGTGCATATTCCACCATTCATGTTCTCCGCCATGTGCATTTTCAATAAAATGATGTGCATCAAATGGCTTATCAATTCTCCGTGATACTTTACCTCTTCTAGAAATAACTTCCTCCGTATATGTAGGCCATGTTTGGCCTGTTTCTTTTTCCCATTCAGCTATCAGCTTATTTTTTATAGTATTGAACTCAGCCCTTCTTTGATCTACTTCTTCTTTGCTTAATCGTTCATAAGCATTCTTTTCTAAAGCTTCCTGAAGCAATTCTCTTTGATTTTCAGGAATTTTTCTGTTTGTTATTTCTTCTACTTGGCTAAGGTATTCTTGGAATCTAGGTGTATTTAAATTACCAGAGTCAGCAAACATAAATGTATTACGTGCTTCTTCTAAAGAATTAAAAGAAGTTTTTGGAATATCTCTAAACTCACTAACGCTAGCATATGCAAAGCGATCTCCCATTTGCAATTTATTTGTAAAATGCGAAATACCTTCTGAGAATTTTGCTACACTCGCACCCTTTGCGAGTGTAGTGACTTTGCTTATTCCTTTATCACCAATAAGTCCTAAACCAACTTGAGTTAAAGCATAACTTCCCCATTTTGCACGACTTTCTGCGTCACCATTTATTACATCATTAATAAATGAATCTGACAATACATTATACATGGTACTAAGGGTATCAATAGGGTGCAGGGCGGCATTCCCCATGTTTTCCCACGTCTCCCATTTACCAAGTGCCTTAAAGCCTTCTACTGTATCTTCAACAGCTTGTCCCGTACCTTCTACAATACCGTCCCAAACCTTTTCTATTGTAGATTTTTCAGGGGGTTTACCACACATTGCACCTTCTTCCATTGTAACATCTTGATTATCTGTATTACGGAATTTTTCAGCAATTCGTTTCAAATCCTCTTCCACCTGTATAAGTGAATTGATAGATGTAAAAGCTTTTGGTCTCGCATCATTGAACATTTGAATGAATTGTTGATTAGAGGCACCAATCCATTGAAAACACAATTGATCTATCTCGTTACATAAATTATTATGTATAGATTCTAATGCGATTCTGGTATTATTTGCACGATTAGCGATTTCTTCTAGCATTTCAGGTGTTACTTTGATTTGAACCATTTTTTTCCTCCCTTTCCCAATTAAAATTATGAGATAAAAAGAAAAAAATGTAAACATGGAAATTTTAGATTAGTATAATAATATTTATGTGAAGTAAAATCTGTTTAATTGTAAATAAACCCTATGTGTACGTGAAGTAAAAAGAGCCGCCCTGTTGGGCGGCTTTTTTAATATCTATCAATTATTTTCTTTTAATACCTATGAATAATGAATCATAGCCTTTTGTTTGAGGCCTTGTGTGTAACTCGATTTGGTATTTACCTTTATCTAAGTAAGTGTGATAATCTCGCCCGCTTGCTTTTTTGGAAGGCATTGCTATAACATCATTAATTTCTTTATCTAGATTAAGATCTGGATTTATTAAAGTAATCCAATTTTTCGCTAATTCAACAGTTGCGTTATCAATTATAAACGTAATATAGAAATCATGTTCATTTTCACCTTCTACAAAGAACTGTCCTTGTCCTAAATCATAAATCCTTCCCAAATTAGGGTTAGAAGTACGTAACTGTACACTTTCAGGAAGGCCCATATTGCTGACAGATGCGCTTTCATATTTATAATCTTCATTATATTTCTTGTTTATTTTTGTAATTAGATTTTGCGCTTCATTAGATACAGATTTTTTTAGCACTGGTGAAGCATTTTTCCAATTGTTACTGTTGTAATAAAAATCATTTGTAATCATAGAGCTAGGTATACCGAAAGGTGTTAATTCAGGTTTAACTTCTACCTTATTCATTGCATTGTATAGAAATTGTGCATACTGCTCACGAGTTACAATATTTTTAGGTTCAAATAGATTATCCCCTGTGCCAGCAGCAATTTTATTTTCTTGTAATGCACTAATAGCATTTGTCGCCCAGTAATTTTTATCTACATCTTTGAAAGTGGTAGTAGATGTCGCTTTGAAGTTAAAGGCCTTTGTTAATACAACAGCTAATTGTTCGCGTGTTAAAACATTATCTGGACCAAATTTTCCATCGCCAAAACCGTTCATAATACCTGCTTTACTAAGAGTTAAAATTTCTTTTTCAAACATATGTCCTTTAACATCAGTGAAAGGATTTGGTGGATTATGTTCATCTGCTGGTTTCAAGTAGGCATATATCAGTCTAGCTACTTGTCCTCGTGTGATATTATCCCCAAAACCAAATATTCCGTTTCCATAGCCAGCCACAATATTTTTCTCTTTTAAATTCATAATTGCATTATAAGACCAATGATCTGAAGGAACATCGCGAAATCCAGTCTCAGCTTGTGCATTTGTTAAAGAGGTAACCGTTGATGTAGCAAGAACAGCGCCTGCTAAAATAATTTGTTTGAATTTCATTAGTGAGCTCCTTTTAATTAATTTTTTTACAAATTAATTACTTATTTTAATTATTAAATTTAAATATAATAATTAATAGTATATTTGTGTTTGTAAATTAAATCAATATTTAGTTGTAAATGGATATTGAGGTAGATTACAAATAAATTTCGATTACTATCCATAACTACTAGGAAAGGCATACGATGTAAGTTTGATTAAGTGCAGAAACTTGAATGAAGTCCGTATTTGCATTACGGAATAAAGGGCCGGATGTTAACGTTTGGTATCGAGGTTCACAATGACATTCACATTTGCATTTTTTATGTTTCTTGCGGTAGCACTTATGTGAACGGTCATAATAATAGTTTGACATATTAAGCACGTATCTCCTTTTTAGTACATGCTATGCGTAGGATGGGAGGGTGGATTGGACGTGATTTAAGTAGTCTCTATCATTTGTTGTTATAAAGATTGCATAGATATTTAATGGGAAAAGAGAGCCAAATGAATCTCTTGTCATTTTAGTGAAAAATACTCGTTTTAAAGCATCGATTGAATAAATGTAAAAGGTGAAGCCCTTGGTATGTCATTTTGTCACCCAAATGCATTTATTAGGTATGATAAGTAATTCGCGGAGGTGACGTATGTCAAAAGAAAATGAGTTTAAATGGCATGAGATTCTGCATGGTGCTGCAATAGATCCAAATTCGATTGGTCCAACGCTATCGCCAGTTCCAGTATTTACTTTACCGGCGGGTCCAACAGGAGCAACAGGAGTAGGAGTAACAGGTCCGACTGGGCCCACAGGAGCAACAGGAGTAGGAGTAACAGGTCCGACTGGGCCTACAGGAGCAACAGGAGTAGGAGTAACAGGTCCGACTGGGCCTACAGGCGCCACAGGAGTAGGAATTCGGTGTGGGACTNNNNCTGCGGTCTCGGGGGGGTGGTGGCTGTAGGTGGGCGGCGGGGTCGGGGTGTTATGTGAGGCGGGGCCAACAGGAGCAACAGGAGGAGGAGTAACAGGTCCGACACAGGAGCAACAGGAGTAGGAGTAACAGGTCCGACTGGGCCTACAGGAGCAACAGGAGTAGGAGTAACAGGTTCAATTGGGCCCACAGGAGCAACAGGAATTGGAATAACAGGACCGACTGGACCGACAGGAGCAAGTACTGATAATACTTGTTTTCAAGATCTGAGAACGACACTGCAGCAATTAGAAGGCGAGTTTATTTCAGTTACGCTCTCGGGATGTTGTGATAGTCTTCAAGGTCGTATTTTCCGAGTCGATGAAGGAAAACTGATTCTCACTGGTGTATTAGGAACGCGTATCATTCCAATTTGTACGATTAGTTCCATAGATTTTGGTCCTTTTGCATATGTAACAAATTCCATTGATAATACGGTCTCTGTGATAAATACATCCACTAACACGGTCATCAGTTTAATTCCTGTTGGGCGTGGACCTGAATTGATCGCGATTACACCCAATGGTTTGCGTGCATATGTAGCAAATTCCATTGATAATACGGTTTCCGTGATAAATACGGTCACCAACACAGTCATAGGTTCCCCAATTTCTGTTGGGCTTCAACCTGAAGATATTGCGATTACACCTGATAGTGCGCATGCATATGTAACAAATTTCCTAGGTGATACGGTTTCTGTGATTAATACAGTCACCAACACGGTAATAGGTTCTCCGATTTCTGTTGGGGATGGGCCTGTAGGAATCGCAATTACGCCCAATGGTTTGCGTGCATATGTAACAAATTTCAATGATGATACGGTTTCCGTGATAAATACGGTCACCAACACGGTAATAGGTTCCCCGATTTCTGTTGGGGATCAACCTGTAGGAATCGCAATTACGCCCAATGGTTTGCGTGCATATGTAGCAAATTTCCTAGATAATACGGTTTCTGTGATAGATACGGTTACCAACACAGTCATCGGTTCTCCAATTTCTGTTGGGAGTCGGCCTGAATTGATCGCGATTACGCCCGATGGTTCACGTGCGTATGTAACAAATCTTAATGATGATACAGTCTCCGTGATAAATACGGTCACCAACACGGTAATAGGTTCCCCGATTTCTGTTAGAGATCAACCTCTAGGGATTGCGATTACGCCCGATGGCTCGCGTGCGTATGTGGCAAATAGTTTTGATGACTCGGTTTCCGTGATAGATACTGCTACCAATACGGTCATCGGTTTCCCGATTTCTGTTGGGGATAGACCTGTAGGGGTCGCAATTACTCCTATCACGATTTAAATGAATGCGATGTCTATATGAAAAATTCATTTAGGAAGGAGAATCCGATTGAAAAAAGGTATTATCACTTTGATTCAAAAAGAAGTAGAGGAAAATCCACAAACAACAAGCGTTGTCAAAAAAATACGGAATTCTATTTACTATCGTTAAAATATTTAGACGCAAGCTAATAAAGAAATTATAAAAGAGTTACCGCCACATTCCCATCAACCTAAGAAATAGGTTGTTTCCGAAAACGAAAAAGTGAGCTGAATTCTTATAAATAACTGTAGAGATATAGAATTTTCATTTTGGAGATATTTCAAAATCTTAGGTTGATGGACATGGGGTTCTACCCCAACTTGCTTAATGATTATAGCTTCATCATGTTAATCAGAGAATCACCATCGATTAGCTCAATGTTTTTATTGGCTGCGTATATCCGTGCGTTCTTATTAAAGTGACTTAATGTAACGAAATACCCTCCAACAGCATCTGCATCCACAATAGCGCTATGGAGCTTCTGGATAAACGGTCTTCCAATGGAGCTTTTCGTATAGCGTTTCACCTCAACGAATTTCATCTCGTTATCTTTATAAAGGATAATGTCTTTTCCACCATCGTTTGAACCAGAAGTAACCTGAACTTTATAACCAAGAGAACGGAAGACATCAGCTACAAAATATTCAAATTCCCTCGGATCCATTACTTCTAAATTATTACGAGTTGCAGTTCTTTTGATTCGCTCAGTTCTAATTTCTTCAGGTGTTACGTGTGGACTTTTTGTTATTGAACCAATTAGAAAAATAATTACAAGCAATGCTATTGCCCAAATCATGCAATTCACCTCAGTATGAGTATGTCCAAGTAATTATTATTTAAAATCCGAGGTTTTAAAGGAGAATAGAAAAAATTAGGGGGCTAAAAAATAAGTGTTGTGTTAACATGTATGTATTCAAATTAAATAATGAAGGATGGAAATATGTTAATGAATGATTTTTTATATCCAAAGGATTTGGCAGTTGAAGTGCATCGCTTTATTTTGAAAGAGGGAATTTCTACTAAATTTACAATTGAAAATTTGACTAATCTTTTTGAAATTATGTATTTTGCAAGTTTAAAGACAGAAGAATCAGAATCTATCAGTGTAAGAATTACAATAATAGATAAAGACTCTCCAGATCCGAAACCACCTAAAAGAATTAGAAAGGACCGTTGGTCTTATATAAAATTTAAAGAAGAAGTTGAATTGAATATCCAAAACCTAGTTAAAGTTTCTAAAGCTGCTGATCCTAAGACTAGTTCTTTAGCGGTAGATCTATCAAATGGAAAATTTGTAATTTGGGGAATGATAGACCAAGAGTATCATTATTACAATTGTTTATTAAATGAGAGTGAAACAGGGCCAGAAAGACCTGGACTTTTTGATGTGATAATCGAAAGTCTAGGAGAAATTTCAATTTTTAAAGACTACAGCAATATAGCTAGTTTGAAGAAAAATATCTTAATAAAAAAACAAAATGATGTTTTTAGTTTAGGACCTATTTCTAATAAATTAGGTGAATATCTATCGACTTATATTGATAATGAAGCCCATATTGTACAAACTAGCGGTTTGGAAAGTTTGGATTCAGAAGACTTATGGTTGAAATGGGAATTAGTTTCAATAATTTGCCGTATTTTAATTAATATCAAGGAATACAGACATGGGGGAGCGGTATTATTTGATCCGAAATTAGATGATTCTTTTATGGATTTAAGTATTAAATACGAAATCACATACGAAAGAATAAGTAAGTCATTGATTGAATATGTAAGATCATTTTTAGAAAGTGGAGCATTAGAAAATTATATACATAATGTATCTGATTATAAGAATGATGAAAATATTCCTTATCCAGTTTATATTGATAGCGAATGCTTAAAAATAGATATTAAAGAATACAAAAATGGGTTGACGGGTGCTGTGAAATTTATTTCTTCTTTAACGTGTGTAGATGGTTTAGTCTTATTTGACAAAAACCTGAGTGTAAGGGGATTTGGTGTAGAAATTACAGCTAGAAAAGAACCAGATGTTATTTATCTTGCAAGTAAGGAAGAAATAAGCCAGCATGATTTAAAGGAAGTGGATTATAAACATTTTGGTACACGTCACAGATCCATGATGAGATATTGCTATACACATGCTGAAAGCATAGGATTTGTGATTTCTCAAGACGGAGATATAAGAGCAATTACTAATGTTAATGGTAAAGTTATTATGTGGGAAAATATTAAAATTGCACAATTTTTAAGGTGAAATTATAGCTATATTTATGCTATGTAAATGCCATTTTTTAAGTGAAAATGAAGATAAAAGACTCTGCAAATTATTTATTAGCAGGGTCTTTTTCTTGTACATCGTATAAATCATCGACTCTACAATTGAATATTTTTGCTAATTCAAATGCCTTATCTACAGGAGGATAAGACTTACCAGTTACATAATTACTCATTTGATTTTGACTTATCTTTAATTGCTGTGCTATCCATTTTCCTTTTAATCCACTATTTTTTAATAATTCCCCGATGTTACTCTTCAAAATAACCATTATTATCACCTTTTGAGTTATTCCATATTGTCCAGAAAATTTCCTCCCAAATATAATTTGTAAAAAAATCATAATTAAATTTGTAAAGACAGGCAAAATCCTTCTTTCCAGGTCATATACCTTTATCAAGACCACGAGGAATCCCAAGTGGAATCAAGGACATCAAGAGGGGAGAGGGCGCGTATGCGTTGGCAATATTCACATTTAAATGAAACGCCTTACCTGTATCCATCAAAAGAATTAAGAAGTATGTATAGGGGTTCTAATGGTAAAAAAGAAACGAATGCAATTGTAGATCACATGGCAAGACATGAGGTTTTCAACAATCGTGAGTATAAAGGCTATTACCGTTTATCGAACGATATAATGGATGATTTATATGAAGATGAGGATGAAGTACTGGAGTGGGGAGAGATCATTAATGAGTATCAACCGGTTATGACACCAAAGGGATTACAACTCATTCGAAAAGAGGGATTCAAATGACAATTGTAGGAGAAGCGGTAGTTGTATGGACGGCGACAGGCTTGTCAGTGATTACGATGAAGGTTGCAGAGAAAATGGGGCAGAGTGTTCCACGTTGGCTTCCACGTATGACCATGTACACAACACTCACGGGCTCGTTCTTGTATCTTCTACGTTATGTTCTTTTCGCGTTTCTATAGGGGAATACCAACGTGGAATTGTAGGACATTTACTGGTCGTTGATATAGAACATGTACGGGAGTCTTCCAAAAATAAGGGATATATACCCTTATAAAGGGTATATGGGGAGTGGAGAAAATGATTGAATTATTACTCGTTCCAGCTGCAGGTTTAACAGTGGCATTATTCGGTGAAAAGTTCAAAAGTAAAAATGATGATAAGCGAAAGATTCAGGTGTTTTTTGAGGTAGCTGGTATTGCGATCAAAAGAAATAATGAAGAGAAATTGCAATATCCAAAGTTCCAAAAACAAATCGATGATGATCGTAGTACGACTTATGTATATACCTTACCGCTTGGCATGCCGAGTAAAATCGTACAGAAGGTTGAGGACGTTGTTTCTGAAGGATTAAATAAACCAGTACGTATTCAATACGATAATTATAAATTGAATATCCGTGTATTCCGTAGAGAAATACCGAAGAACTGGTCTTGGTCAATGGATTTAGTAACGAAAGGGAAATGGTGTATTCCAGTTGGCCAGAGTTTAGAAACAATTGTTTATCACGATTTCGATGAAACACCGCATATGGCTGTAGGTGGATTAATTCGTATGGGAAAAACAGTCTTCCTTAAAAATATGTTCGCTTCCTTATCGTTAGCAAATCCTGATCATGCTCATTTTTATTTGATTGATTTAAAAGAAGAAGGACTTGAATTTAGCGAATATAAAAAACTGAAACAAGTCGAACAAATCGCAGAAACTTCAGAGCAAGCACACGGCATGCTGCTGAAAGTGATGGGAAAAATGCATGAACGTGGGAAGTACATGAAAGAACGTGGTATCAAGAATATTGTTCACACGAAAGAAAAGGACCGGTATTTCATTGTAGTGGATGAAGGAGCAGTACTCGCACCTGCAAAAGGGCTACCGAAAGCTCATAATAAAATGCTGGAAGAGTGCCAATACATGCTTAGTCATATTGCACGTGTTGGAGGGGCACTTGGGTTTCGTATTGTCTTCTGTACTCAATATCCTACAGGAGATACATTGCCAAGGGTAGTAAAACAGATGGCGAACGCGAAACTTGGTTTCCGTTTACCGACTCGTACCGCATCAGAGGTTGTAATTGATCAGTCCGGATTAGAGCAACTACCATCTATTCCAGGAAGAGCTATATATATGAAGGAAAACTTTACTGTACTGCAAGTGCCATATATCGATGACAAGGTCATGTGGGAACATCTAAAAGAATATGAGGTGGAAAAACATGAACATCCAGAGTCACATGAAAATCAACCGTCAGATGGCGATACTTGCGACGATTAGGAAGCTACAGTTTGCCACAAGACGACATGTAATGAGTGTGCATGATATGGGGGGTATTCGAAATGCAAACAGGATTATGGGCGATTTAAAGCCGTATTTGAGTAAGACGATGCAAGGGAAAGAGTATGTGTACTATCTCAATAAAGAAGGGCATGCCATGTTTGGCGATGACGGAAAGGTTATTTCGAGAGGGAAACTTGCGCATGCATTATTACGAAATGAAGCATGGTTATATTTATTCTGTCCAGATGATTGGCAGATTGAAACGGATATACGTTATATAAAGAATAAGGAAAAAAAGAAAATAGTTCCCGATGTGAAGTTTCGTGATGAAGAAAATATACTCCATGCGGTTGAAGTGGATCGCTCACAGAAAATGAAAGTGAATGAAGAAAAAATAAAAAAATATGAAGAACTTACGCAAATTTATAAACAGAAGCATAACGGGAAAGTACCAGTTATTCATTTCTTTACAGTGACCAATTACAGAAAAAAGAGACTGGAAGAGTTGGCAGCTAGGTATGATGTTTTTGTGAAGGTGTATGTAATAGAAGAAATATAAAAAAGTGCTAACAAGTTTGCAAACGAACTTGCTAACACCTATACAGAATAGACATAAATTATCGCTGATATGTCGTCTTTGAAAATAGCTTTAATCAGTTAAATCACACTTATACGAAATGCTCATAAAAACAGTCTTAATATCAAGAATATAACCATCCAGACATTCCTTTGCTAGTAAGACGAAAACGGGGCATGGTATTAATTTCTACTCCAGAATTTGCATTGAATAATAAAAAATTACGGTTTGTAAAACTAAAAGTACAACAAGCTACAAACGGTATAAAGTGGATTAAGATATTTAGAAATTTAAAAGATGATTTTCGTATAGGTGGAGAAGTTGAATTAGAGCATATTCTTCAATATCCGAAAGATTATATGTTAGGGACAAATATTAGGGTGTTGCTTCCATACAATGAGAGAATATATAAAGTTCAAGGTACTAAAATACAACCTGGTATAAAAGTAAAAGAAAGAGAGGATCTATTTATAGGGTTCCAGCAAAACTTCTCTTATTTCACAATACTACCAGAATGTAAAAGAATAGCAACAAATGATGAAAATGAATTATTCCCTTTAATTGCACCGAAAGGATTAGAGACTATAACATTAGAAATATGGTCTGAAAAAATATCGATGGAAGTAGAACAAGCATTATTTGAAAGTGAAATTGTGATAGCGCAAATTGGTGAGTCATCATATGTATTAAATGCAGATTCTCCAGTATTGTTAAAAATAGTAAGGTATAATATTGAAAAAGTATTGCAAAACCCATATAAAATGCAATATTGCCAGAAATACAAAACAAACTTAGTAGAGGATGTTATGAAAGCGGTTTATGCTACTGCAGGTGAACGTAATGATGCGACATTGGCATTAATCGCAATGAAAAATTGTGATGGGCGTGAAAAGATTGATCCAAAGCAAATCGTTAGAGAAGGCTTTGCACGAACAAACCGTATTTCGGCATTTATTAATTTATTTATAGGCCAAAGTGTTTCTCGTAAAACAATTATAAATTGTATTCTTAGTTTATTAGAACAAAGAGGATTTTTGAAACGTAGTTGGAATAAGATAAATTTACCTTATACATATGTTAATTTATCAATTGAACGAATCTCGAAATTTGATTTCTTACCTATTATTTCACAAATAAAACGAAAAGAAATTTCATATAAATTATATGGGAATACAGAGTGGCAAACGATTGATCGTTTATTATTAAATATAAATAAACATAATACCTTTTTACCGCAGCCTTCAAAAAGAAATGACATGGGAATTCAATTTAAACAATTTGTTTCTGAAACATTAACGGAAATTTTACAATATGCAAAAGAGCAAAATGGACAAGTATACTTCATTATAGATGCAAATGTAAGAAAACATTGGATAAAAGAATTGCAAAATAAAAAAATTGATATAGATACTTTCCCTGAAATTGTTCCGGATGTGTTAAAGGTTCCAAACTTAAATATTATCAGAATAAATACATCTTTTGATGTACCAAAATACGGTGCGATAGAATGTGATGATGTACTGGATAGTACGGGTTTATATATAGATCAAAAAGGAATGTATTATAGCACTTGTGAGTATTCGTTTAATGGTAGTGAAGCATTGCAGCGATACATACTTGAAATTTTACCGCTAGGTGTAAAAGCTGTAGAAAGGAATTATATTGCCAAAATGGTGCATTACATGTGCTGTAATTCAAGTATGCTTTTGGAAAAGAATATACACATGCCGTATTCCATGCATATGGCGAAAGTTATAAAAAGCTATATGACTGATATAGATGCAAGAGAGTTTAAAGAGTTTGATGATGAATTGGATGTAGATATAATGAAAATAGAAAAGAAAGATTCAATTATTCTTCTTTAAATAATAGTAGACAAATCCTGCTCATTATATCGGTCAGGATTTGTCATTTTTTCATGTAAATAAGGATATCTTTTGTCATGTATCTTTTCTTTTACGTATTTACTTTATTTACATACAGGATTAAGATGTTTTTTAGAAATAAAAAACTACATCAAATGGAAAAGCAGTATGAATTGATTCAAAAGAAATTTGAAAGGAATGAGGAATTGTGAAGAAATTAGATGTGCTATTAATGTTATTGAGCGGCCTCTTTCCAGTTGCAGGAATTATAAAGCAAATCCCACTAGAACAGTCTTTATATATTGGGGGCCTTTTATTTTTTACTAGTTTCGGTAGTTATTTTGCGAAAAAAATATATTCACGCATATGTAGCTGGATAGCGTATGCTCCATTTATAACACTACTGTTAGTCATTTGGCATCAAGATATTTCAATAAGTTCAATAATAGCGAACGCGAAAGTTGCCGCATGTGTCGCTTTAATTCCGTGTCTATTCCGTTTTCGTACATATGGACTTACATTCGGTTTAGTCTCATTATGGGCCGCTTTACTATGGGATATTAAAGAAGTGCAGTCGTTAGTCATACTTGAACGTATGTCGAGTTTAATGACAAGCAATTTCAAATATATTATGCTTTTAGTTGGTGGACTTATATTAGGTGGATTACTTGCGATGTTAATTCACCGAAGAGAGAAAGATGTTAATAAAGAAAATATAAATCTATTTCAACAAAAAAAGAAGCGCAAAAAATTATCATTTAAGATTCCATTTCCAAGATTACCGAAATTTAAGATGAAATTATTTAAGTTTGGCGGAAAAGTATCAAAACGAAAAACACCAGAAAAAATACGTGAGCATAATTACGAAGAACCAGCTCCAGCTGCAACATATGAAACGCCAGAGCAAATACATCAATATAAAGAAGGTACTGCGCAAGGACAAACGAGGATGGAACGTCGTAGAAACAGGTATAATGCATAAGAAATTTCAGTTAACCCTTTAATGATTTATTATTGAATTAATAAATCATTAAAGGGTTTTTTATGTAATTAAATATAGATTGCTAATGAGGAATTCATAGCATAATCTAAAGTTGAGGACTTAAATAAAATAATGGGAGGACAAAATGCTTTTTATTACATATATTGCCGTCTGCATATTATTCTTAGTTAGCTTTTTACATGTTTATTGGGCTTTTGGAGGTAAGTGGGCGACAAATAGTGTCATTCCAACAAAATCTGGAGAAAAGGCGTTTACACCAGGTTTAGGAATGACATTGTTCATTGCGTTATTATTAAGTATGGCAGCAATGATTTTATTGCAACAAACAAATATAGTTCATTTTGCATTTCCAAATATTATTATTCAAATAGGATCCTGGGTTTGTATGTTTGTTTTTTTCATAAGGGTAATTGGTGAGTTTCGTTATTTTGGTATTTTTAAACGCGAAAAAGATACGCATTTTGCTAGAATGGATACTGTTTTATTTATACCACTTTGTGCATTTCTATCTTTATCTTTCTTATTAGCAATTGTAACGTGAATGTATAAATATATGAATGTTAAATAAGCGGCCTCTGTGCAATCAGAAGCCGCTTATTTTGTGTGGTTACATTTTATTGCAAAAATATAACCAACAATATTTTAATACTGTATTACAAAGTAAAGAGATGTATACAACTCTAATTAAGAGGATGGATTGTTTCTAGTTGGTAAGTAGCAAAAGAAATTATTACAATAATGTAAGGTTTACGTAATGATAATCGATAGTAAATTAAAGTGTTTGAGTGTATTTTTAATATGGTTTAATAGTACTGTTTATCTATAAAGATAAATAATATTTAATTAGGAAGTGTAATTAAATGATTGAGATTAAATCAATTATCCATTCATACAAACTAAAGAGAAGAATAGCTAGGGATTTATACGGCACCAGGGATGAATTGACACTATTATTAAATGAATTTAATAATATGAAATGTACAGTTGTATCTGAAAAAAAGGAAAATAGTATGCTAACTCGTTTACAATTAATTTATCAAAATATGAACTTAGATAAACAGTTTCCTCTACCCCTTGCTTTAAATAACAAGTTATTGGAGCGATTAGAAAATGAATCTCTTCAAACTATTGAGGGTTGTATATCGTCTCTACATTTAATGTTAGATATAAATTATGAGAAAATAAAACATTATGGATCGAGCACAAGTAGGTCATTTGTGCCATTATCGCAATCTTCTATTTGTCTTGCTGATTGTATTTGTTTAACGGGATTTATATTAGGAGTACTAGGAACAGTGACATTTGGAGAATTAATATTATCAGTATGTTCGCTTACATAAAGAAAAAGAACACTTACTTAAGGTGTTCTTTTTTCTTTATGTAGAAAAGCTTTTGAGATAGGAAACATGGATTCAAATGTATAAGTTCATTTGGATCGTGTTGTGTAACTCAAAAAGGAAAGTATCAGAAAATGCTTATTTTGAATAAATATAAACATCGGCTATTTGGAATCAATATTAGAATGCTTAGAATTGGTCGGAAAATGTCGTGTGAAATGTAAATAAAAAAGGACAAGCAGTCGTATCTGCTGTCCTTAAAAGGAGAAAAGTCTTTTGATTAAGAACTACGAATAAACAGAAAAACTGCTTGTAATTAGTTTTACCCTAAATATATATGTCTATACAAAAAAGGGATAAGTAAAAAATACTTATCCCAGGAAGGGAAATCGAAAACACCAAAATGGCTTGCATTGGTATGCAGGTTCAAAAGTAGTATATGTAAAACGAAAAATCTCATACAAAAGCAGACAAGTAAAAGTGTTGTTTGCTAGAGAATTTAATAAATGAGCCAACTTTTCACGCTTCTTTTCCCATGTCAAGAAGAGCAAAAAGTGAAGAATCTACCTGCTTTCAGTGGAATGTATCTATTGCGTTATATATGAAATTATTCAGTTAATCAGTAGAAAAAGGCGAAAGAAGATAATGAATAGTACGCAATTACGCGGAATATAAAAGGGACATAACTGAAGGGAAAGAAGTGGGATATACTTTTGGGTTTTATGAATGATGCATTTTCTTCATTTTCTTTGTCCCCAAAATACAACTAATAATTGCGAGTAATGCATTTGAAGAAATGAAATTTACGGTCCAATAAATTCCTGTTCCAGCAATTAAATCGATAATAATAAATTTTTTAATTGCCGAACCTTTTACTACATAAAAAACAAATTGATTGTTATTGTTATTCAATGTTATCACATCCCCTATCTTTTTTAATATATGACAAGGCATGCTTGTTCTAGTCTTAATGTTAATAAACCAATAAGACTTAGCAGAAGCTAATAAAACAATTATAAATAAAGGATAATTATTGGAAGTTACATTTTTAACTTTAGTGAAAAGAGTTCAAAATTATAATTTTTTCTGCGTTACTGATAAAATATTATATTTTACTTAAGGGTTTATGCGGAAAATTTGATAAAAAATTCTTTAATTAAAAGTATAATTCCAAGCAGAAACAAGACTTCAATAGAGAACCAAAACATACTTTTTTGAGGCTTTTTAAATTCCATAATAATAGATGAAAACAAAAAAATAGCAATAAGTATGATAATTAAGAGACGAATTATATCAGTCATTAATAACACTCCTAATATTTAATCAATACTATTATATAATTCTTTCTAAAGGTATAGAATGCTAGAAACGTTTGATTGTAATTTTAATAAAAAGAAAAAGAGGTGTATATTGGCTGTTTTTCTTAAAGTCATTTTAAACGTGTTACGGGATGTGATAAACCATAATTTAATAAAAAAGGATGTAAGCGCATTCTTATCGAATTATAGATAATTAAGAGAGGCGGTGACACTATGAAGTATGTAAAGGTCTGTATGAATGGTGGAAGTGAACACAAATTCTCGATGACCTTAGCTCGGTTTGAAGAACTTATTACTACAGAGAATGGGCTACTAGAAAATAAATTAGTTAGTATTGAAAATGTAATGATTAATCCTACTAATATATCTTCTGTAGTTGAAAAAATTGGTGTACCGGCTAAGTTTATGGAAGCTTAAAAGTGTGTACATAAAAAACATCCATAGGGATGTTTTTTTATTTATTAATAGGATAATTGTACAATAGATATTTGAGTAGGATTTTTAGTGATACTTCATATGTGCACCATAAAATAAGTACAAGCATATATTAAATAGTAGGACAAGATCTTCGTGTCCGAATCAATACTCAGAAAAAACCTCTAATCACACTAGGGCATCCAATAGAAGGGTGCTCTTATTTTTTATGAAAAATGTAGCTCTACAACGGTTTCGTTTCAATTATAGTTTTCTTTAACCTTTGATTTTAAATTTATCTTTTACGTTCATAAATATTAAGAATAAAATGACAGCAATAATTAAATTAGACAAATAGAAATTTTGGTGAAACAGTAGTTCAAAGGTAACATCAAGTGTATATAATAAAGCCGCAGCAGGTAATATACAAATAAATATAAATCTCCAATTTTTTAGATAATGTTTATAATTAGTAAGTACTTTCTCCATTAATATTGCTCCTGTAGTTTTTATTTTCTATATAATTATACATTTAAATAAAAAGATTTACAAAGTATTTAAAATTTATTTAGCAACTATTATGATTTTGTGTGATTGATAAAGGGGAAGTAAAAAATATTTTAGGTCTATAGCATGAGGGAGAGATAGAGAAAGATTTTATTAAAAACTTAGATAGCTGCGTTAATCTGTGTAAGAAATGATTTGACTAAAAAAACTTTTAAAGAGTGATACTTAAATGGTACACTATTATCTACGTTATTTTTGAAATGAATAGAGGGATTTGTGTGATAGATAAAATCAAAAATGTTGTAGAGGATATGTACGAAGATGAAGCAAAACATTTACTTCAAAGTATTCTGATCCAGTTAAATTTATTAGAAAAAAATTATAGTGAAGATTCAATTAAAAATTTGATGGATATTCCTAGGCAACTAACGAGTAATACAACTTATAAAAAAAATGTAAAAGAAAGTACGCACGTACATATTGCGTTTGATGATTCAACTGCTGGGTGTTTAAAATATATGCTAAGTCAAGAAGAACGATTGGAAGAGAGAGTTGTCGCTTTTTCTGAATTCTTTTCAATCGGACCGATAAATAAGTTACATACGAATGAGGGGCAACTAGCAAGACAAACATGGTTAGTAAATAACTTAACCGCTTATGATAGTTATTTTGAAGAAGAGTATTTAACAAGATTTATTGAAACTATGGAAGAACTACATTCTATTCCTATTGAAACTCCTATTACGATTTGGAAAGCAAATAACGCACACGAACAAGTAGGTCTATGTTTTGTATTGGCACAATTAAAAGATAAGAAAAACATTCGAGTTATGAATACGTCAGAAGCAAGTAAAGAAATATTAAAACTAGAGTATGATATTCGTGGAACTGGAGAGTTAGCGCCTGAAAGTTTAGCTCTAATTCAAAAAAGTTTTGTAGAATTGCCTTATTTAACTGTAGAGAAACGTATGCAGTTTGAACATGAGTGGGATAGTCTATCGAAAAGTACGGAATTTTTAAGAGTTTGGACAGACAATGAAGTGCATTCTGTACAAGAAGATTATTTTGATCAATTTATAATTGAATGTGCGAAAAGAGTAGGTGCTGATAAAGGGTTTACTAAAGCTCCTATAGTGATTGGTGAAGCACTTGGTCTTGTGGAACAATTGGTTGGAGATACTTTTTTAGAATATCGCTTGAAACAATTAATTAAAAAAGAAGTATTTGAATTTGTAGGTTCACTAGAAGAAATGCGCTTTTATAGTGTGAAGTTAAGGAAATAATAAATACATTTTATGTTTAAAAGCCTCGTATTATTAAAAATACGAGGTTTTTAAATTGAAGTTGGGCTATAACATAAGCTTCCTTTAGAGGGCAGATCACATATGAATGTTAAAGGTACTGAATGAAAAGAAGGTGATTTGTTAATATGTATAACCAACCAAATTATCCATATGATCAAGCGACGTATTATAATTCACAAAACTACGGATATGAATCTACAAATGAAGTGAGAAATATGGAACAAGAAGATTATAGACCAGATGATGCTGAAGATGCTCCAACGTCACCACCACCGTCACAAGCTCCATCATTACCATCTACATTTGCTTCTCCAGCACAAGCAGGTAATATGAAATCATGGATGTGTAACTGTTTAGGAAGATGGGGATATTTACGTTTACATCGTCCTGGACCTTTCGGAAGAGACTTATGGTTCTTTCCGACTGAAGTGAGAAGAAACGGAGTATCAGGTTACACTTGGCAAGGTGGTCGTCGTCGTAAAGTAAGTTACCGCTATCAACAAATTAGTAATTTTATGTGTTTCACATAAAAAAAGTGGGAGAGTAAAATAATTTTACTCTCTCACTTTTTTTATTTTTCAATATACGAAGTAAGATTTTGATTAAAAATTTACAATTTTCATGTTTTTATTAGCGTATAATGCATATGTTGGTTGGTTTTCAAAAACAAATGAGAGTGAGGGAATACAATGTCAATGAAAAATAAAGTTGGGCTAAGAATAGAGGATGGCATCAATTTAGCTTCAGCTCAGTTTA
This sequence comes from Bacillus sp. SH7-1, assembly GCF_008042405.1. Lineage (NCBI taxonomy): Bacteria > Bacillati > Bacillota > Bacilli > Caryophanales > Bacillaceae > Bacillus > Bacillus sp. SH7-1. The sequence goes on along the minus strand of NZ_QNUD01000054.1, from coordinate 9,769 downwards.
AAGAAGATGCATATGAAATTTATAAAGAATCTCGTAAAATGCAACCTATCTTATTCGTGAATAAAACTGAATTAGGTGCAGAGTGGCTTATTACAAGATATGAAGATGCGTTACCACTATTAAAAGATAATCGCTTAAAAAAAGATCCAGCCAATGTATTTTCTCAAGATACATTGAATGTGTTTCTTACTGTTGACAATAGTGATTATTTAACGACGCACATGTTAAATTCAGATCCACCAAACCACAATCGTTTACGATCACTCGTACAAAAAGTTTTCACACCGAAGATGATCGCGCAATTGGAAGGAAGAATTCAGCGTATCGCAGATGATTTATTGAACGAAGTCGAGCGAAAAGGTTCATTAAACCTTGTTGATGATTATTCATTTCCTTTACCGATCATTGTGATAAGTGAAATGCTTGGCATTCCAAAAGAGGATCAAGCGAAATTTAGAATTTGGTCTCATGCTGTCATTGCTTATCCAGAAACACCAGAAGAAATAAAAGAAACTGAAAAGGAACTATCTGAGTTTATTACATATCTTCAATATTTAGTTGATATGAAACGAAAAGAGCCGAAAGAAGACTTGGTTAGTGCATTAATACTTGCAGAGAGTGAAGGGCATAAACTTAGCGAACGGGAACTATATTCAATGATAATGTTACTAATTGTGGCGGGACACGAAACAACAGTAAATTTAATAACAAATACGGTATTAGCGCTTCTCGAAAATCCGAATCAATTACAGTTATTGAAAGAAAATCCAAAATTAATTGATGCTGCTATTGAGGAAGGATTACGATATTATTCTCCGGTTGAGGTTACAACTTCAAGATGGGCAGATGAACCTTTTCAAATTCACGATCGAACAATTGAAAAAGGAGATATGGTTGTCATTGCCTTAGCTTCTGCAAACCGTGATGAAACAGTATTTGAGCATCCGGAAGTATTCGATATTACTCGCGAGAACAATCGTCATATTGCCTTTGGGCATGGTAGTCATTTCTGCTTAGGAGCACCGCTTGCTAGGTTGGAAGCAAAAATTGCTATTACTACTTTATTTAATCGAATGCCTAAACTAAAAATAAAAGGGAATCGAGAAGAAATCAAATGGCAAGGTAATTATTTAATGCGTTCTTTAGAGGAATTACCATTAACATTCTAGAATATTTATTGTAAGACATGCATACTTAGAAAATGATTTACATAGAGTATGTATGTGTTATTTAAATTCGAAACGGAAGGGTGAAAACATCCCAATGATCAACTAATTCTATTTGTAAGAGATCTTCGTTAAAAAACGAAATATTCTTCTGAATAGGGTTAGTCTGTACATTTATAGAAAAGGGATGTATTTCGCTCTGCGAAAAATATAGTCTTTTCATATGATTTGTGCTGCCTCCTGTTCAGAACATGAAATAGGAGGCTTTTTTATGTCGACAAATGTAGAAACGAAACAAAATAATGGGGTATCACAAGTATTAAAAAACCGGTTTGTACAAGGAATTCTAGCATCAGCAATATTTTTACAAATTGGAATATGGGTTCGGAACTTTGCCGTATTACTATATGTAATGGAAATGACAAAAGGTGATGCTTTTGCTATTTCGATGATTTCAGTTGCGGAGTTTGCTCCAATTTTCATCTTTTCCTTTATTGGTGGAACGTTTGCTGATAGGTGGAAGCCGAAGAAGACAATGATATGGTGTGAAACGTTAAGTTCTATTTCAGTATTTGCTGTATTAATTACTCTTATGTTTGGTACGTGGAAAATTGTGTTTTTTGTCACGCTTATTTCTGCAATCCTTTCGCAGTTTTCTCAACCATCTGGAATGAAATTATTTAAACAGCATTTATCAGCAGAACAAATCCAATTAGCGATGTCTATATATCAAACAATATTTGCGATTTTTATGGTGTTAGGACCGATTCTTGGAACATTTATTTTTCATAGTTTTGGAATTTATATTTCGATCATTATTACAGGTATCGCTTTTTTACTTGCAGCAGCTGTGTTATTATTTCTTCCGAAAGATCTTGAGAATGATAACGAGAAGAAAGAAATCACTCTATTACAGGAAATGCTTGATGGTATTAAATATGTGAAGAAGAAAAAGGCATTAACTTTGCTAGGGTTTTGTTTTATGGCTGCAGGACTAGGTATAGGATTGATTCAGCCATTAGGTATATTTATCGTGACTGAGCAGTTAGGGCTGTCAAAAGAGAGTTTACAATGGTTACTAACAGTAAATGGTGCAGGAATGATTGTTGGCGGTGCTTTAGCGATGGTATTTGCAAAAAACGTTGCGCCGCAAAAAATGTTAATTATCGGTATGCTCGGTCAGGCAATCGGCATCGGTATTATAGGTTATTCCACAAATTTATGGGTAACACTCACAGCACAACTTTTTAGTGGGTTAGCTCTTCCATGTATCCAAATAGGTATTAATACGCTTATTATTCAAAATAGCGATACAGATTTTATTGGTCGTGTAAATGGCATTTTAAGTCCACTATTTACTGGTTCGATGGTAGTAACAATGAGTATAGCTGGTTCATTAAAAGAAATGTTTTCACTAAGTATGATGTATGAGGGCACAGCTTTACTATTTATAATTGGATTATTATTTATTTTACCTATATACAATTTAAAGCCAGTAATAGCGGTAGAAAGTGAAATGAATAGTAAAGGAAGTGCTGTGCAACATGAATCCTAATCCAAATGTTAAATACCCTATTGAAGGAAATAAAAATGTTCACTTTATAAAAAATACAATAACGAAAGCTAATATATATGTTGGAGACTATTCATATTATGATGCGAAAGATGGAGAAACATTTGAAGATCGAGTATTACATCATTATGAATTTCTTGGAGATCACCTTATTATTGGAAAGTTTTGTTGTATTGCAAATGGAGTTACCTTTATTATGAACGGAGCGAATCATCGGATGGATGGATTTTCGGCATATCCATTTAATATATTTGGAAATGGGTGGGAGAAGTATACACCTAGTTTGACTGATTTACCATATAAAGGAGATACAGTTATAGGAAATGACGTTTGGATTGGTATGGATACAACGATTATGCCTGGGATAAACATAGGTGATGGTGCAATCATTGCAGCTAAATCTGTTGTGACTAGAGACGTCGCACCATATACAATTGTTGGTGGAAACCCTGCAAATAAAATAAAGGACCGATTTACAAATACAATAATAGAGGAATTATTGCAAATTCAATGGTGGCATTTTGACATTGAAAAAATAACTAAACATATAGATGCTATTGTACAAGGGGATATAGAGCCATTAAGAAGGCTAAAAAGGGAATAAAAAATGCATAACAAAGAGTATCATACCTCCGAATTTTGTTAATGATAATAGAACAAGGAGGTGTGATACTATGGCACAAGACGTTTTATGTGAAGTAAACAACTGTAAATTTTGGGCTAACGGCAATAAATGTAGCGCAGACGCAATTTATGTAGTAAGTCATAAAGGAAAACAAGCATCGACTACAGAAGAAACAGATTGCAAAACTTTCGATCCGGAAGTATAAATTTTTGAAGGGTAGCCAAATCGTGGTTGCCCTTTTATTAATTATAGTATTGATAATAAATCTCATTTTCATTCATTGTTTTTAAATTTTCTTTTATTTTTTCATATTTTCTTCATAAGTGATGTAATCCAGACCAATTCATGTTCGATACGTGATTTACTAAATTCAATGACTTCTGTAATAAAAGATGAGCTAGCATCTAGAGATTGAATAGCAGTAAGTTGTTTATTTAGTATGTCTTGGCGTATTGTTAAAACTTCTTTTCTAGCTTCATAATCAAGTTTTTCAAATAGCGCGATACGAACAAGAAATTCTATATTGTTTGTCGCCAGTTTTTCGGGAAACTCGCGCAACATTTCAGAAAAGATTTCTTCTCCTGTTTCAGTTATGTCGTACATATTTCGGTTTGGCTTACCGACTTGTGTATGTACTTTTTTCGTTATAGCCCCCATATTCTCAAAACGTCGAAGAGAAGGATAAAGCATATTATGATTTAATTCAAAATTCTCTCCTAACCGATTTTGGATATTTTTCTTAATTTCATAGCCATATTTTGGCCCTGACGTCAATTCTGCCAGCAATAAAATATCAACATACATAAAAATCCCCCTATATATTTCTCAAGTTCTCCTACGAAAAATCCCCTTTAGTATATGTTAAAATAACATATGTTAGATTATACAACTTTGAATTACCGACCTATCACTTTTATTGTAAAAGAAAAGGGAGGAAAGGACTATGGCTTCGCCTGAAAATGTGATTTTAGTTCATGAAATTTCAAAGCTGAAAACGAAAGAAGAGTTGTGGAATCCGTATGAGTGGTATCAATTTATGAGGGATAATCACCCCGTATATTATGATGAAGAGCAAGATGTTTGGAATGTATTTTTGTATGAGGATGTAAATCGAGTTTTATCGGATTATCGCTTGTTTTCAAGTAGAAGAGAACGAAGACAATTTTCAATCCCACCTTTAGAAACTCGAATAAATATCAATTCTACTGATCCACCAGAACATCGTAATGTACGTTCTATCGTTTCTAAAGCATTTACTCCAAGGAGTTTAGAACAATGGAAACCTCGAATACAGGCTATCGCAAATGAACTTGTACAACATATTGGAAAATATAGTGAAGTTAATATCGTTGAAGAGTTTGCTGCCCCTTTACCTGTTACCGTCATATCCGATTTATTAGGAGTGCCAACAACTGACCGTAAAAAAATTAAAGCATGGTCTGATATTCTATTTATGCCGTATAGTAAAGAAAAGTTTAATGATCTGGATGCAGAAAAGGGGATAGCACTAAATGAATTTAAAGCATATCTTCTACCAATCGTTCAGGAAAAGAGATACCTTTTAACCGATGATATTATCTCAGATTTAATAAGGGCTGAATATGAAGGTGAAAGATTAACTGATGAAGAAATTGTTACTTTTTCATTAGGTTTATTAGCGGCTGGTAATGAAACAACTACAAATTTAATTATTAATAGTTTTTATTGTTTCTTAGTGGATTCACCTGGAACATATAAAGAATTAAGAAAAGAACCTAAATTAATTTCAAAAGCGATTGAGGAAGTATTACGCTATCGCTTTCCTGTTACATTAGCTAGGAGAATTACAGAGGACACCAATATATTTGGACCTTTAATGAAAAAGGATCAAATGGTTGTTGCGTGGGTTAGTGCAGCAAACTTAGATGAGGAAAAGTTTGCACAAGCCTCTAAATTTAATATACACCGAATAGGAAATGAAAAGCATTTAACATTTGGTAAAGGTGCTCACTTTTGCTTAGGGGCACCACTTGCACGTTTAGAAGCTGAGATTGCATTAAGTACTTTTATTAATGTTTTTGAAAAAATAGAGTTATCTTCATCTTTCGAATTAGAAAAATGTATATTGGAAAATGAACAAACTTTGAAATTTTTACCTATCTGCTTAAAAACTCAATAAACTGTTCAGCAAGGTACAAATTTACTGTACCTTGTTTTTTTATTTCTCAATTGTATTTAGTATGGAAGTGTGTGAATAAGAGTAAAGGAGGATGCTTATGTTAACGTGTAATGGAAGTAAGACGTTCCAAACATTTATTAAAGCTGTAACGGATTTAATAAATAGTAATTTGTTAGAAGATCAAATTGTTTGTGGTATTGAAAAATTATTAGAAGAATTTTTAGAAAAGAAAACATGGCTTCCGTTAGAAAAACAGAAGGCGAATTCGGCTCAATATACACGACACTTGCTTTATGAAGATCCTTTAAATCGTTTTGAAGTATTAGCTCTTGTATGGAAAGATGGACAATCGACCCCTTTACATGATCATGATGGCACATGGGGAGTAGAAGGCGTGTTTTCAGGTAGGATAATGGTGCAGAACTTTATACAAACTAAGCAGCTTGAAAATTCACTTGTTTATTTAACTCATACAGGAAATCTTTATTTGGGAGAAGGAGAAACAGATAAAGTAATTCCGCCAGCTGATTGTCATATTCTTGAAATATCCGAATATGAAAGCGTTATCACTATTCGTATTTACGGAAAACGTTTAGAAAAGTTTAAAGTATATGTCCCAACTGAAGAAAAAAATGTGTACATGTGTGAGACAAAATATATTAGTTATAATTCATAGTTTAAAATCCAAAGCAAAAGCTTTGGATTTTATTTATAATTATTTCTTGACCTGAAACGCTTTTCATAAATTATAAATAAGGAGTACTTCACGAAATCAGTATGAAAACGATACCTTTCGTTTAATATGACTCGTGTATATATAGAAAGTGGTGAAGAAATAATGAAATTAATCGCAATTGATTTAGATGGAACCCTTCTTTCGGGGAATAAAATGATTAGTAAAGAGAACGCAGAGGCAATTCGAAAATGTCAGGAAGCAGGCCATGTTGTAGCAATTTGTACTGGACGTTCTATTGTCGACATTGAAAGATTATTGTTAGAAGTTAATTTAGAGTGTCCAATTATTGCTGAAAATGGTGCGCTTATATATAAAGATAAAAAAATGATGAAGAGATATCCAATTCAAAATATGCAGGCACTTGAGATTGTGCACTATCTTGAAGAAAATGGATTATATTATCAGCTTTATACTGATCAAGGTGTGTACGTACCGAAATATGGAGTAGAGAGTGTACGTAATGAAATCGAATACGTGAAGAATTCAAATGAGAATATCGACTTGAAAGAGTTAGAAACGATTGCAGCATTATATCTTGAACATACAGCTTTTCATAGTACGGAAAGTTGTAAGACAATTATAGAAACAGATATACATGTGCATAAGCTTTTACCATTTTCTTATGATATAGAAAAATTAAAAAGGTTAAAAGAAACGTTTCTGCATAATACTGATTTAGCCATTACATCTTCATATTGGCATAATTTAGAGATTAATCACCGAGACGCCCAAAAAGGAAATGGCTTATATACTTTAGCAGAACATCTGAATATTTCAGTTGAAAATACTGTAGCGATAGGTGATGGACTAAACGATGTATCGATGATGGAAAAAGCAAATATATCAATTGCAATGGGGAACGCAGTCGAAGAAATAAAAGCGATGTGTCAATACGAAACATTATCAAATGAAGAACACGGTGTTGCACATGCTTTATATAAATATGTAATGTAAGAAAAAAAGAAAAAAAGAATCTACATAGATTCTTTTTTTCTTTTTATTAGGGGTAAGGTATTCTATGAGATTCATAGAAGCCTTATTACATCTTATTATATAGAATATATTGGAATAAATGTTTATATTTTTCAAAATAATTGTGAAAATTTTATGAACTTTATTTTTTTGTGTTTTTATACTACTATCGACGTGTAAAACGTTAATATCAAAATTAGATGTATGCATGAAGGCGCGATTTATGTTGCTCGTCAAATCAGAATTGATGTGTGATGAACAAAATACATACTGATTAATGTTTCATTTTATACGTAAATTCACCTCTTCTTTAATTGAAAAATAAAATATGTTCGAATAATTATTCTACAGCTATATACCTAAAGGCACATTCTTCGTATAATGGAGAAGTATAAATTTTGAATTTGTATTAATTTTACATATTGAGGTGAAAAAAGAATGAATGCGCGGCTAATGGAACTTATTGATGTGAGTACAATAGAAACCATGGCAGAACAATTTTATCAATTAACCAACATATCACATCAACTTCTTGATGCTGAAAAAGAATGTATATTTTCTTTTGGAATAAATGAGACGAAAATATGTAAACTTCCCAAAATTGAAATCCCCATTTTTTTATACAATCAACATTTAGGATCTTTTGTAGTATGGTCAAACAAAAGTGAAATTTTCAATTGTCAAAAATATTTCGAAATGCTTTCAAGTCTAATTATAGATGGGGCAACAAAAGTATTTCAAAGTAAAAATACAACATTGCTTTCTCGAAAAGAGGAGGAATTACACACGATTTTACAAAACATGCCTGTTATGGTTGATGCGCTTGATTATAATGGAGATTTTGTTTTGTGGAATCGAGAGTGTGAAATTGTAACAGGTTATACCGCTGAAGAAATAATAGGGAATCCAAATGCACTTCAATTATTGTATCCGGATCATAATTATCGTCATCGAATACAAACGAAATTTTTAACTTGTGGAAAAAATTTCAGAGATTGGGAAATGCACTTAACGTGTAAAAATGGTGAAACCAAAACAATTATGTGGTCCAATATATCAGAACAGTTTCCTGTAACAGGATTTAGCTACTGGGCTGTTGGTGTAGATATTACACATCTAAAAGCGATAGAAGAGCAATTAAAGCAACAAACGTCGGAATTGGAATTAATTTTCAAAGCTTTACCAGATTTATGTTTCTTAACAGAAGTTGATGGCACAATTATAGATTATAAAGCAGGCTCCCCTACAAAATTTTACGTACCGGCAGAAGCTTTTATGGGAAAAAAGTTTTTCGAAGTATTACCATCTCCAGTTGCACAGCAGTTTCAGGAAGCTATTCATCAAGTGAAGGAAAAAGGAACGAATGTAATTATTGAATACCCTCTTGCAATTAATGGAAGTATTGATTTCTTTGAGGCTAGATGCTTACCATTATTACATGATAAAATTATGATTATTGTACGCGATATTACAGAGCGGAAAAAGACCGAAGAATTGCTAAATAAATCAGATACACTTGCAGCAATCGGCCAATTAGCAGCTGGTGTTGCTCATGAAGTGAGGAACCCATTAACAGTCATTAAAGGGTTTATACAGTTATTCCAAATTAATAAAGAAGATCAAGAAAAATATTTTGATTTAATGCTTTCTGAAATTGAAAGAATAGAAGCGATTCTTCAAGAGTTTTTATCAATTGCTAAAACAGATGAAATAAATACAGAACAAAAAAATATATATCAAATTTATAAAAATGTCGTATCGTTAATGAATACAAAAGCAATTATGACGAATATACAGGTTGAACTATATACAGACACCAAAGATATAAGTATTGAATGCTCAGAAAATCAGTTGAAACAAGTGTTTATTAATATTTTGCAAAATTCAATCGAAGCTATGCCGAATGGCGGGAAAATTGCGATTCATTTAAAAGAGATAAAAGATGAGGGTGTCATTATTCATGTAATTGATGAAGGAATAGGGATACCTGAAGAAAGAATTAAGAGATTAGGTGAGCCTTTTTATAGTACGAAAGAAAAAGGTACCGGCATCGGGTTAATGTTAAGTTATAAAATTATTGAAAGTCATCAAGGGAAAATAAGCATTATGAGTGAGGTTGGTGTCGGGACGACAGTAACGATTTACTTGCCGAAATTTCAGAGTAAAGAATCTCTATCAAATTGTGACGATAAATGTATATCGATACGTTCTAGTATTAACTCTTAAATAAATGATTAAATACCCAATGAAAAAAGTTAAACTTTTTTCATTGGGTATTTTTATATTTAATTTAGTAAACTTTACCTTTTCTTAACCTTTGTTTTAATTTCTATTAAGTTTTTATCTATATATTAAAAGTAATGCATAGAAAATATGCATTATTTTTAATATATAGAATCGATTATTACTAGAATTACTGTAAGGAGGAGATTATGACAAGGTGAAAAAGCAAGAAGTGAAAATAGGTAGAGCAATTCCGACGCGTTTAAATATTTTATTTCTTTGTGTATTTTTATTATTTTCTACAATGATTGTAAGG
>NZ_QNUD01000053.1:0-609 GCF_008042405.1 Bacillus sp. SH7-1 | reverse complement strand
GGACTTAACCATATAATATGAAGCAATGTTATCTAGTTTTGAAAGAATATAAAAAACTTGTTGACTTTAAAAGTTAAATGAGTTACAATAATTCTTGTCTTAAATGAATACAGTCTGGTAATGATGGCAGAGAGGCCACACCCGTTCCCATACCGAACACGGAAGTTAAGCTCTCTAGCGCCGATGGTAGTTGGGACCTTGTCCCTGTGAGAGTAGGACGTTGCCAGGCAATTCGGAGGATTAGCTCAGCTGGGAGAGCACCTGCCTTACAAGCAGGGGGTCGGCGGTTCGATCCCGTCATCCTCCACCATTTAGCCGACTTAGCTCAATTGGTAGAGCAACTGACTTGTAATCAGTAGGTTGGGGGTTCAAGTCCTCTAGTCGGCACCAGTTTTTATTGCAAGAGCCATTAGCTCAGTTGGTAGAGCATCTGACTTTTAATCAGAGGGTCGAAGGTTCGAGTCCTTCATGGCTCACCATTTTAATGAAATATGCGGGTGTGGCGGAATTGGCAGACGCACTAGACTTAGGATCTAGCGCCTTTGGCGTGGGGGTTCGACTCCCTTCACCCGCACTTTTAATAAAATATCTCAAACATGTCTTGCGGAA